>JABGQJ010000109.1 GCA_018648945.1 Victivallales bacterium | reverse complement strand
CGTCGTTGTTCAGCACGAGGTATCCCTGCGGCGAGACCCCGCCCATGCCGGTCACATGGGGGCGGGTGGTGTAGCGGGTGCCGGAGGTGTCGTTGATCCAGATTGGCGATCCGTCGCGTGCATCCAGGCAACAGACGTAGATGCCTTCGGGGGACAGCATGCCGAAGGTGGTATAGACCTTGCCGTCTTCTACCAGGACCCCGGACCGGGCGGGCCAGCGGGAGATGACCTGCCCGTTGCCCAGCAGCCGCTCGTCCGGCGTGCCCGGCCGGAAACGCCAGAGCTCGGCCCCCGTTGCGGCGTCCAAGCAGTAGACGAAGCCATCGTCAGCCCCGAGATACACGCGAGTCCCGACGATCTCCGGGGCCAACCGAATCGGCCCGGCTGCGAAAAACGTCCAGCGCGGTTCGCCAGTCCTGGCGTCGAAGGCGCGCAGCGCGTGGTCTGCCGAGGAGACCACGCAGGCTAGGCCCGAACCCGTGGCAACGGGCAGGGCGTAGTCGAAATCGATGCGCTGTGGCTCCCAGCCCGGTTCGCGCCACGCCGGGCGCGGCTTCTGCAGGGCTCGGTATTCCCAGGCAAGGTGATACGGCGGCAGCAAGGGAGCCGGTGTGTAGCCGGTGCGGCGCACATTGCCCAGATGGCGCGCGGCAACCGAGACTGTGGGCAGGAGCGACAGGGCTAGAAGGAAGCAGGACGGCACGCGCATGACAGGCTCCGCGAGAGACCGATGAATCCCCCTTGGCTACCTACTTCTTCGGCTTTGTGGGGACGTTCCTCTTGGCGGGCATGATCCGGGGCCGGGGCCGGGGCATCCGGCCCACCTTCGTGACCTTGTAGGGCGTATCCCGCTTGGAGAGGATCTGGATGTCGAACCGGATCATCTTGGTGGGCGTCTCGCTCGTCTTGCTGGCCGCCGCCTCAAGCTTGTCCAGGACGTCGTCGCCCTCGATCACGCGTCCAAAGACGGTGTGTTTGCCATCCAGATGGGGTGTCGGTCCGAGGCAGAGGAAGAACTGGCTGCCATTGGTGTCCTTGCCCGAATTGGCCATGGAGAGAATGCCGCGGCCGGTGTGCTGCAATTGGGGGCAGATCTCATCGCCAATCTTGTAGCCTGGGCCACCGGTGCCGGGCGCCCCCTTGGCTCCCTCCTTGGAGTTGGGGCAGCCGCCCTGAGCCATGAAGCCCTGGACGATCCGGTGGAAGGCCATGCCTTTGAAGTAGCCCTTCTCCGCGAGGGTGATGATGTTGGCGACCGTGTTGGGGGCCTCTTCCTCGTATAGCACGACTTTGATGTCGCCCACGTCGGTCTTGATCAGGGTGACGGGATCATTGGTGGCCACCGCTTTGCCGTTCAGGTCCTTCACGTCCCGGTAGTAGAACTGAAAGAGCTTCTTGCCGGAGACCACGGTGTAGGTATCCCCACGATGGATCACCTTGCCCTTGTGGGTCGTGCCGTCCTGTAGGGTGAGGACGTCTTCGCTCCGGGCGAATCCGGCGATGAGGAGGCAGGCGATGGCCAAGGCGAGGGGGCGTGTGTTCATATCCGTTCCTTTTCTGCGTTAAGACTGAGTGAACCCGGCACAGGGGGTGGTCACCACCGTGTGGGGTTTGGTTCCGGGCGGGAATGGGCTACTTCTTCTTCTTGACGGGCTTCACGATCTCGTTGAAGATCGTGTGGAAGCCGGCACCCTCGTTCATCCGGCCCTCGACCTCGTTGAGGGCTATCGCCGTGCGCCCGGCCACCGCCACTTCCAGGCGGTAGGTGAACCGAGTGTGCCCGGCGCGGACCACGTCTCCAGCCTTCAATGGCACTACGGCGTCGGCGACCCGGATCGCGTTGACGAAGGTGCCGTTGCTGGCATTCTCGTCCCGGAGGGAGTGCCCACCATCCTCGCCCCGCACAATCGTGCAGTGCACGCGGCTCATCTCAGGGTCTTCCTCGAACTGCAACGTGCAATCGACCGACCGACCAATCGTGACCGCCGCAGTCTCTAGGTCGGCGCGGTGGTGTCTTCCCTCGAACAGGTATTCCAGATAGGCCATGGCGCACCTCACTATCAAGCTCAGGGGGGGGGGAGTAGGACGATACAAGAGTAATGTGCGGGGGATTCGGGTCGATGTCAACGGGTTGTGCTGCCCGGTTTGCCAGATTGCGTTCGTTGGCAACCACGGGACCAAGGTGATTCGCTCCCGGACGGGGATACAGTAGTCTCCCATTGCAAATCTGAAACCCGCGCCCCGCGTCCCACAGAGCCCCCATGAGCTGTACGAGCACGAACCAACCAGCCGCCCCACGCGTCGCCGTGGCCCTCCCCGCCTACAACGCCGCCGCGACCTTGCCCGCTGCCATCCGTTCGGTGCAGCAACAGACCGAGCAGGACTGGGAGCTGCTGGTAGTGGATGATGGTTCGGCCGACGACACCTGGCAAGTGTTGACCGACCTCGCCCGCCAGGATGACCGGATCAAGACTCTGCGCCATGCCGCCAACCGCGGCATTGTGGCGGCGTTGGAGACGGCCCTCGCCGCCGCATCGGCCCCACTAGTCGCCCGGCTGGATGCCGATGACACCTGCCTCCCGGAACGCCTCTCCCGGCAGATTGGCTTCCTCCATGCCCATCCGGAAGTCGGCCTGGTCGGTTGCCGTGTGGCGTTCGGCGGCGACCGCGAAGCCCATGCGGGCTACGCCAAGCACGTGGACTGGACCAATGGGCTGCTGAGCCCGGCGGATATCCGGCTCAACCGCTTCGTCGAGAGTCCGTTTGCCCACCCCTCGGTCATGTTTCGCCGGGAATTGGTGGCGCAGTTCGGCGGCTACCGGGACGGACCGTTTCCCGAGGACTACGAACTCTGGCTGCGCTGGCTGGATGCCGGCGTCGCCATGGCCAAGATCCCCGAGACCCTCGTCGTCTGGAACGACCCCCCCGATCGCCTGTCCCGGACCGACCCTCGCTACTCGTTCCGTGCTTTCTACGAGACCAAGGGCGAGTACCTGGCTCGATGGCTGGCACGACACAACCCCAGGCATCCCGACATCGTGATTTGGGGGGCAGGGCGGGAAACACGCAAACGGGCGGAGTTCCTGGTCGGGCATGGCGTTCGGATCACCCACTACGTGGATATCGATCCACGCAAGATTGGCCAGGTGATCCATTCCCGGCCGGTCCTCGCCGAAAATCAGTTGCCTGGTCCCGACCTCGCCTTTGTGGTCTCCTACGTCAGCAGCTGGGGTGCGCGCGACGACATCCGGCAACGGCTCTGCGCTCGCGGTTACCGCGAGGGGGACCATTTCGTCATGGGCGCATGAGCGGGCGCGCCGTGTGGATTCCTGCGCGGGGCGTGACAGGTTAGGAGAGTGCAAGCCCTCGAATTGATGACTGTGCAGGAAAGCTCGACGAGGAAGACGCGATGAACGTTCTGATCACCGGTGCCTGCGGATTCGTGGGGCGGCATTTGATGAAGGAGTTGGCGGCGGCGGGGCATACGCTGCGCCTGGCCGATGCTTGTCTGCCCGAGAACGCCACCATGTTTGCGGGCAAGGACGGGCGCACTGCGGCCCCGCTCGAAACCGACTGGCCCTTCGTCCAGGTGGACATCACCGACCTGGCCGGTATGGAGACCGCTTGCGAAGGCATGGATGCGGTCGTCCACCTCGCCGCCATCCCCACCGGGTATGCCAAGGAAGGCAAGGAGACCATGCAGACCAACGTGGTCGGCACCTATGTCGTCCACGATGCGGCTCGGTTGGCAGGGGCGGAACGGGTGTTTTGCGCCTCCAGCATCAACGCGTTTGGCACCTTTTTCTGGCGGCTCAGCGGCAAGCCCTCCCCCTACACAACGCTACCGATCGACGAGACCTTCCCGGCGGTCCCCGAGGATCCCTACAGTCTCAGCAAGCGCTGCAACGAAGAAACCAGCATCGCCTTTCACCGGGCCTATGGTCTGACGACAGCGGCCTTCCGCTTTGCTGGCGTGTGGTCGACGAAGCGCTACGAGGAGTTCCGACAAGACGTGAAGCCCACTCAGGCCTGGAGCGATCTGCTCTACCAATGGGTGCATGTGCTGGATGTGGTCCGGGGCATTCGCCTGGCCCTGGAATGCCCGACCCTACCCGGCTCCGGCGTCTACACCCTCGCCGCAGCGGATACCTGCTGTCCCGAGCCCACCATGGAATTGCTGCAACGCTTCCGACCCGGGTTGGCGGCAAGCGTCACCACGCCGCTGCCCGGTCGAACCGGCCTGCTTTCCATCGCCCGCGCCCAGGCCGCATTCGGTTACGCCCCACGCTTCCGTCTCGGCGACTGACCCACCATCCACAGGACACTCGCACCAATGATCAGGAATCTGAGGTATCTCGCCATGTTGGTCACGCTGGGCCTATCTGCCGCCGATGGCTTTCGCAACTGTGGGGTCGCGACGAACGTCGCCGAAGCACGGGGAGCGGTCGTGACCCGGACGAAAGCGGGCCGGTCGCTGGTCCTCGTCAACGGGGTCGATGCGGGGACGCGCGCCTATATGGTCGTGGTGGATATCGACAGTGGCGAGACCCAGCTGATCATGGCGCCGCCTGGGATCGGGCATGGTACCGGCGCCTTCGGGTCCATGCTCAGCGCCAATGGCAAGTTCTACACCGGTCGCGGCAAAGTGTTGCTGGAGTTCGACCCCGAGTCGCAGGCCTGGACCTGGCACGGTATTCCCAGCCCCAAGTCGCAGCACTTCATGAGCTTTGCGGAGGAGGCGGACGGGGGCCTCATCTGGGGAGCCATGTACCCGACTTGCATGCTGGTCAGCTACGATCCCAAGACTCGCACGGCCAAGGAGCATGGTCGGCTGGACCCGGCAGAGCAGTATCCGCAATCGCTGGCGCTTGATGACCAGGGCTGGGTATATGCAGGCATTGGCACCGCACGCTGCAACTTGGTCGGCTACCAACCGGCAACTGGCACGGTGCGCAAGCTGCTGCCAGAGACGGAGCGCAAGCACGGCACCGCCGTGGTCCGCCCGGCGGGGGACGGCAGTGTCCTGGGCACCGCCAACGGCAAGACCTACCGGCTCCATAACGGCGAAGCGCGTCCCTACGCGAAGCGGGAGAAGAAGCCGGCCGCAGTCACGACGGGCAGCGTCTACTATGGGCGCTTTCTCAAGGCCTTCCCGGACGGGCGCACCCTCCGCACCCTCAACCTGCCCGACAAGTTCCTGGTCATCCAGGAGAAGGGAGGTCCGCGCCGAATCGAGCTGACCTACGACTGCGGCGGCGCCGGGCTGACCAGTGTCCGGACCGGGCCCGGGGGAATGGTCTACGCCTCCAGTGCCCATCCCATGCATTTGGCCCGTCTCGACCCCGAGTCGGGGAAGATCGCCGACTTGGGTGCCGTGCCCAAGATTGGCGGTGGCAATTTCTGCTCCATGGCCACCGATGGGAGCAAACTCTACGGGGTGGAATATGCCGGTGGCCGCCTTTGGGCCTACGACCCGGCGGTGCCCTGGCATCCAGGTCTCGGCGAACGCACGGTCACCGGCATTCCTGCCGCCGAGCTGGTGAAGAGCGCCAAGGCGCAGGACGGACACTTTTCCTATCTCAAGAGTGAGGACCTGGCCTTCCTCTGCGGCGACCGTTTCGGCGCGGTGGGCGATGTCATGCTCAAGGCACCCAAGGACGGGCGCTACTTCGTCGAGTTCGTGCCCTTCCACTACACCACCTACTGCCGTGTGCAGTTCAGCCTTGGCGGCCAGCCTCTGGGCAAGCCCTACGATCCCACCGGCGGCGAGGGCATCGGGCCACAGCAGAGCTTCGGGCCGTTCGAACTCAAAGCGGGAGCCCATGCACTGCGCATGGCGGCACTGGAAACGCCGGGTCAGAAGCCCTGGTGCTCCTTGGTCACCGCCGCTTTGCGGCCCGCTGGCGAACCCCCTCGTCAGCTTGTGATCAGCCGTCCGGAGAACCCCGCCGTCCTGGCGCAATGGAAGCAGGACATCTGCCGACCGCGCGCGGCCCTGCTCCACCCCGACCGCAAGCACGTTTTGATGGCTGGCTTTGCCGGCTATGGACTCTGCGGGGGCGGCATCGGCATCTTTGGCATCGACGACCGCAAGGGCCAGCTGCTCACCGCCGAACGCGATCTGCTTCCCAGCCACAGCCCCATCTGCCTCGCCGCCCTGCCCAACGGCAACATCGTCGCGGGCACGTCGGTCACCGCTCCCGGCGGCGGTCGCGTAGCGGCGACGCAAGCCGAACTGATGCTCCTGGACTGGAAGACCCGCAAGTTGCTCTGGCACGGCGTCCCCATCCACAAGGACCGCAACGTCATCGGTCTCCTGGCCCTGCCGGGCGGGCGCGTTTGTGGGATTGGCGGCACCGCCGGGTTCTTTGTCTTCGACCCCAAAATCCCGGGGTTCGTGCATCACTCCAGCCTGTTCGGGCACGGCGGAGTTCCGCGCCATCCCCTCCACCTCGGTCCCGACGGCCAGATCTACGCCCTCTTCGCCAAGGCCATCCTGCGCCTCGACCCACGCACCTTCGCTCCGACCAAACTGGCCGACACCCCGGCTCCCATCACGGCTGGCGGGACCCTCATCGGCAACACGCTGTGTTTCGCCTCCAAAGCAGAGATCTGGACCTACACCATCCCCCAAGCCAAGAAGTAGACGCTCCCCATGCCCGCCTCCGTCCCCGGACCATCCGCTGCGGAACCGACGCCTCCGGTCGGGACGTCCTCCGGTATGCTGTTCCGTTTCTGCCTGTACGGATTCCTGAAGAATCAGCAGTACTACGAACCGTTCCTTATCCTCGTGTTCCGCGAGAAGGGGCTCTCGTTTCTGCAGATTGGCCTGCTGGTGGGTTTCCGGGAGATCTGCCTGAATCTGTTCGAGATCCCCAGTGGTGCAGTGGCCGATCTCTATGGTCGACGAAGGTCGATGATGTTCTCCATGACCGCCTACATCGTCTCCTTCGCCGTCTTCGCACTGAGTGACAGCCTGGGCCTGCTCTTTGCGGCAATGCTCTGCTTCTCGCTGGGCAGCGCCTTCCGCACGGGCACCCACAAGGCGATGATCTTCGACTGGCTGCGCCTGCAGGGCCGGACCAGCGAGAAGACCAAGATCTATGGCTACACTCGCTCCTGGTCCAAACTCGGCTCGGCCCTCTCCGTGCTCATCGCGGCGGGGTTGGTGTTCTACAGCGGCACCTACACCAGCATTTTCTGGTTCTGCATCATCCCCTACCTACTGAACATCATCAACTTCGCGGGGTACCCCGCCGAGTTGGACGGGGAGCGGCGACCGATCTACTCCTTCAGAGCAGTTGCCGTCCTGCTTGGCCAGGCCTTCCGCGAGTCCTTCGCCAACCGGTCCCTGCGGCGGCTGCTCGGGGAGTCCATGTGCTTCGAGGGCATGTATAAGGCGGGGAAGGACTACCTGCAACCGATCGTGCGGCAGACGGCACTGGCTCTGCCATTCCTGGTCGGGATCGCCGACGAACAGAAGCGGTCCGCCCTACTTATCGGGGCGGTTTTCTTCGTTCTCCACATGCTCTCCAGCGTTGCCTCTCGGCATGCGCATCGAGTGGTCGATTGGCGAGGCAACGAAGACGCCGCTGCCCGTTTCCTCTGGTGGATGGACTGGCTGCTCTTCGCCCTGCTCATCCCCATGCTCTGGCTCAAATGGAACCCGCTGGTGATCGTCGCCTTCATCGCGCTCTCGGTCCTGCAGAACTTCTGGCGCCCGCTGCTGGTGGGCCGGGTGAATACCCATTCGGACCCCGCCCAGGGCGCCACCATCCTCTCCATCGAGTCCCAGTCGAAATCCGCTGCCACCATGGTCCTTGCGCCGCTCTTGGGCTGGGCCATCGACGCCGTCGGAGCGGGCAGCTTCTGGCCAGTCGGCGTCGCGGGCTTCGTTCTCGCCAGCGTCGTCCTGCTCACGGGCAGGACGAAATCCCCGCCCGCGCCGACCCTCTGCGTGTAGCCAATGAGACAGGAGAGAACCATGCACCCACGCACTGCCACCCGCCGCCGCCGCCCCCTGCTCTGTGCCATGTTTTTCCTGGCGCTGCCCGCGACCTTCGCGGTGAACCTGGCGCTTCACAAGCCCTACACCATGCCCGCGCCCAACTACAAGCTGTGCACGGACCCCGACGATGCCACCCAGTTAACCGATGGCCAGCGCACCACTGGGCACTTCTGGACGAGCAAGACGACCGTCGGTTGGTCCAGCAGCAGGCCCATCGAGATCACCATCGACCTGGGCAAGGTGCAGCCCATCGGGGGCATCAGCCTGAGCACCGCAGGCGGCGTGGCTGATGTCCACTGGCCGACCGGAATCCTAGTCCTGCTCAGCGACGACAAGCGCGCCTGGGTCCTGGCTGGCGACCTGGTCGAGCTCTCCGACAAGGAAGACCCCGCCCCCGCCTACGGCACCTACAACACCCATGTCTATCAGACCGATCAGATCACCGGGCGGGCGCGGTACGTGAAGCTGGTCGCCGAGACGGGCCAAGTATTCCTCTTCGTGGATGAGATCGAGGTCATCGAGGGAGATCCAGGGTTGCTGGAACAGCCAACCGAGGGACCCGTGGTGGGCGACGTCCGCAACTTCGTGACCAAGCACGCCTTTGCCCGCCTGCTGCGGGCCGAGCTCATGCGGGATCTACAGGCCGTGCGCGACGACATCGCCACGAGCCCGGCTGCGGCCCGAGCCGCCTTTCAGCAGACGGCCCAAGAGTTGGCCACGCGCATCGGTCTGACCGTGATCGAGGACACGAAGGCCTTCCGGGCGGTTGTGCCGATGGTGCCACTGCAGCGCGAGATCTTCCAGCTTCAAGCCAAGGTCTGGCAAGCCCAGGGGAAGCCCCCGCTCCGCCTGTGGCAGAGCCATCGCTGGGACCCTCTTGCTGCCACCGCCGAACCCATGCCAAACGCTCCTGCACCGGTAGTACAGACCGCCATGATGCAGAACGAGTACCGGGCCGACGTGTTGAATGTGACCAATGCCAGTGATCAGGAGATGGTCCTGCAACTCCGCATCGAGGGCGTGCCCGGCCGTCCGCACCCGCCGTGGCTCACCGTCCGCCAGGTCCTTGCGGTCGGCACGCGCCGCTTTGTCGCGGTCGCTGCTGCCCTGCCCGAGGCGGAGCGCAATGCGCGGGGCTGGACGATCCGCGTGCCAGCCGGCATGACTCGCCAGATCTGGTTCGACGTCTGCTCCAAGATGCTACCCCCAGGCCTTCGCCGAGGCCAGATCGTGCTGGCCGGCGGACCGGGCGCGCCGCAGACCACTCCTCTGGTCATTCGCGTGCATGACCTGCAGTTCCCCAAGGAGACCACGCTCAATCTCGGTGGTTGGGCCTACACCGACCGAGTGGGAGCGGGAGGGGTCACCGAACAGAACCGCGAAGAGCTGGTCGCCTACCTGCGCGAGCACTACGTGAATGCCCCCTGGGCCACCAACGGTATCCTGCCGAGGGGGACCTTCAACGAAGCCGGGGATTTCGTCGAGCTCCCGGACACGGAACGGTTCGACAGCTTCCGCAAGCTCTGGCCGGGCGCGCGCCACTACATGGTCTACGTCGCCCAGGGCGATGGCGGCGGCTTCAAGAAGGAGTTCGCCGGCTTCGACCTCGGCACGCCGGCTTTTGAGAACGCGCTGGCGAACTGGGCGCGCTTCTGGGCCGCCTATATGCGCCGCAGTGGCCTCCAGCCCGAGCAGTTGGCCCTGCTCATTATTGACGAGCCCCATGGCACCGAGTGGTACGATGCACTCAGTCAGTACACGCGGGTGATCAACCGCGCCGCGCCGGAACTCACCCTCTGGGTCGATCCCCAGGTCCACGACGCCGAGACCTGCCTGGAGATGCTTCGCAGCGTGGACGTCATTGTCCCACACCGCCCGCAGTGGCTGGCGCAGAAGCCCTGGTTCCACGATCTCTTCCGCCAGATGCACGGCGAAGGCAAGCAACTGGGCCTCTATTCAGCCGACGGGCCAGCCCGGACCTTCGACCCCTTCGCCTACTACCTGCTGCAACAATGGCACTGCTTCAGGATCGGCGGCACGTGGGCCGGATTCTGGAGCTTCGGCGGGGACAGCCGATTCTCCGTCTGGAACGAGTATGCCGCCGCTGGGCGCGGCTCCTACTGCCCCTCGTTCATGGACCCCGAGGATGTGACTCCGGGCAAGTACATGGAGGCGGTGCGCGAGGGCGTGCAGGACTACGAGTACCTCGTCATGCTCCGCCAACGCATCGCCCTGCTTACTGCCAACGGTCGCCAACACGCGGCGTTGCCTGCCGCCCGGAAGCTGCTCGCGGAAGCCTGCGACCGCGTTCTCGTCGAGGCTGGGCCCAAAGCCTATCGCTGGGACCAGCCCAGAAACCGCACCGTCGCCGACACCGTCCGCCAGGAGATTCTCGCCGCCCTCACGGCCCTGCCACGCAAGTAGCTCGGGTGCCCAGTCTGAGCTTCCTGTTGAGGGCGGGCCTCGCCGACGTGCTGCAATCCTGCGCTGATCCCCCTCAACCGCCGTTGGGCAGGGCCAGTTGCACGGTGCCCGTGCGTTCGACGAGGAAGCTGTTGCCTCGAGTCGGTCGCCACATGACCCACTGGCGCTGCGTCTTCTTGAAGGTCGTGAGGTTAAAGGCCACGAACGGCTCGGCGGCGGGGCGGGGTAGGGGAACACGGATGGCGGCGAGCGGAATGCGCCACTCCGCCTCCCAGACGCCCGGCTTTGCCTGCTTCGCAGCGTAGGCGACTTGCCTGCGGAGCTCCCGGGTTTGCGCCTCGGTGGCACCGCCAGCGGTGCTGGCTTCCCAGGTGCCGTTCGGGTAGCCACGCAAGACGAAGGTGGGCTGCTTCCCCTTGCCTGTCGGCTGGAGAGCCACTTCCACGGCATCGTCCTGGCCCCAGTTCGCGGTTTGGCTCAGTGGCTTCCCTGGATCGACCGGGTTGCGGATGGCGACAAGCAGGTCCGTGCCATTGTGGGCGATCCAGGCCTTGCTGGCGAACCGGACCGGCTTGCCGCCGTAGCCTCCGGCCATGTCAACCGTGAGGACACCGGGGCCGTATTCGTTGGCCGCAATGGTGCCATCGATAGCCGGCTCGCTCTTGGTCTGCATGGCCTTGAGATGCACGACCTTGCGGGTTGAGGGCACCCAGCCGGGGATCGGGTACTCCTCGGTGACCGGCTCGGGCGTGGAGCGCCGGGGATCGGGCGGGGGAATGGGGGACGCCCGTAGGGGACTCTCGTAGAGGCCCATCTTGGCGATGGGCAGGGGTTTGAAACCAAGCTGGAGCGCCGGGGAGTCGGGCCGCAGTCGGAAGTCGTCGTTGGCGGCATCGACGAAGAGGGGATCGGCCACCAGGGAGTTCGTGTCGAACCCGAACTTCTGCCAGTCCGGCAGGTTGGTCGCGCCGCCGCCGGGGTTGTAGACCCGGGCGTACAGCTCCATGGGCTCGCCATCCGGACGCCAGAAGAGGTTCTGGTCGCAGGTGAACCGATCCCGTGGTACACGGTTGATGCTGAAGAGCCGGGTGTTCTGCACGAAGAGATTGCGGCGGAGGATGTTGTCCAGCGGCTCGCCGATGCGGTCCTCGCGGACGTCCACTAGTTCGGGGTAGCGGGTGCTCCAGGGCGGTTCCCGGTAGGCGATGGCATCAAGCCGCCGGTTCAGTGTCCCCTTGGGATTCGCCAGGTGCTTCTTCTGCCAGCCCATGCCGCGACTGTCGATATGGATCGACCAACCCGCATCCACGAACACGTTGTTCTCGATGACCGTGTCTCGACCACCGCCGCCGCGCGTGACCCCATGGCCGAAGCGGTAGAAGAGATTGCCGTGGATGTGAAAGTCGCCGATCTGGTCGTCCATGTGGATGCCAAAGGCCCCCGGCAGGCGCCGCACGGGGGAGCTGTAGACAAAGACACCCCGGTCGTTGTCCACATGGTCGAAGCCGTAGCCGTTGATGTCGTGGAATTTGTTGAAGCGGACGATATTGCCCCGCGCCGTGAAGTCCCGCCCGCAGTAGAACGCCCCGCCGTGGCTGGAGATGTGCATGGCATGGTGGATATGGTTGTACTCGAAGAGGTGGTCGTTGCCCGAAACGCCCAGGACCATGTGCGGCCCGTCGTGGATCAGATTGTGGCGCACGAGATTGCCGCAGCCACTGACCTGCACGGCGGGCGTGTAGGTGTGGACCATGCGACTGACGTGGTGGATATGGTTATTCTCGGCCAGGTTGCGGCCGGGGGTCAGCGTCGTTCGATTACCCCCGCCCAGGTGGATGCCCTTGCCTCCCACCTCGTAGATGTCGCAGCCGATGACCGCGTTGTCGTTGCCGCCGGTGATGTGTAGGCCATCGAGCAGGGCATTGCGGATCGTGCAACCCTCCAGGCGCACGCGCTGACTGTCGCTGATGTTCACCGCGTTGCGCGTGCAGGATTCGATGGTGAAGCCCCGGAACGTGACGTTGCTTGCCCCCTTGAAGGCGAGCAGCGTCTCCACGCGGGAGGCCACGACCGTGCCTTTGCTCAGCGGTGCGGGAGGCCAGAAATAGACCGTCTCGCTGTCCTTGTCCAAGTACCATTCGCCGGGGGCATCCAGCTCCTCGAAGACGTTGCGGACGTAGAACCGTCGGCCGGGCTTGACCTCGTACACGGCCGAGCCGGCCAGCTGGATCGTCTTGGTTTCGGCATCCACCGACTTCACACCGATGTACTGGTCCATGTAGTTGTACCACGGGAACCAGTGGACCTGCGCCAACTCCGGGTGCGCCCATTTCTCGGGCCGGTCGCCAGGATAGTGAAAGTAGGACTTGGTCTTCTCCGTGACCTTGGGAATGTAGGCCCACTCGCCCCAGCGCGGATGATCTGGAATCCGGTTCGGCCACCGCGCCAGCGGCAGCCGCTTGCCCTGGAAGAACAGCTCGAAGCCGGGCGCGGGGCCGGCGTAGCGGGGCTTCTTCACCGGCTTGACTTCAGTGAGGCGCAGTCCCTTCACACTTGCCTGAAGAACTTCGCCCTGCCATGGGCGGAACCCATCAATCGCCACCCCACCGATGAGGCGCACGGTTGCTCCCGGCGCCGCCTGGTAGCGGACCAGTGCCGTTTCCGTTCCGGAATCCCCCGCGGCGAGAGCCAGCGGTTCTGTGAACAGGTAGTCGCCCGCCCCCACCTCGACAATGGCCCCATCCGGGTGCGGTACGGCCCGCAACCGATCCCGTGCCCCGGCCAGCGTCGCCAACGGTCGCTGTTGGCTGCCGGGATTCCCATCGTTGCCGCCCGGTGCCACGAAGAGCGCCACAGGCGCGGCGTGGAGCATGGCGATACACACAAAGAGGCAGGAGAGTGCAGAGCGGAAACGCATCGGGTTCACCTCCGGTCTACCGCAGTTGGCGCAGGCGTTCGCAGGCTTCGCGGAGGACGGGCCAGTCCTTGGCGTAACAGAAGCGGACGAGCCCCTCGCCCTGCGAATCGCTGAAGAAGGAGCTGCCGGGGACGCTGGCGACGCCGACGGTCTCCAGAATGTGCATGGCGGCGGCGATGGCGTTGTCACGACCGAGGCAGGCCACATCCGCGAGCACATAGTAGGCCCCGGCGGGGACGTGCGGGGTCAATCCCACTTCGGTGAGGACGCCACAGAACTCGTCGCGCTTGGCGCGGTAGTCGGCGGCCAGTTCCCGGTAGCAGTTTCCGTCAAGCTGGGCCATGCCTGCGGCCAGTCCGTGCTGAAGCGGCGTGGGGGCGCAGATGTAGAGCAGGTCGTTGACCAGCCCGATGCGCTCGGCCAGTTCCCGGCGGGCGCAGGCGTAGCCAAGTCGCCAGCCGGTAATGGAGAAGGTCTTGGAGAAGCCGGAGAGCGTGATGGTGCGGTCCCGCAGGCCGGGGATCGTGGCCGGGCTGACATGGGGTTGCTCGTACACAATGTACTCGTAGATCTCGTCGGTCAGGAGCAGCAGATCGTGGCTCACGCAGAGGTCGCGAATACCTTCGAGCTCCGGCCGGGAGAAGATCTTGCCCGAGGGATTGGCCGGGGTGTTGACGATGATTGCCCGGGTGTGGGGGGTGATGGCGGTGGCCAGTCGCTCCCCATCCAGCTCCCAGTCCGGCGGAGCAAGGGGCACGAAGATGGGAACTAGGCCCAGCCCGCGCAGGGTGTTCACATGGTAGCCGTAGAAGGGTTCGAAGACGATCACCTCGTCCCCTGGATTCAGCAACGCCTGACACGTGCAGGCGAAGGCTCCGGCCGAGCCAACGGTCACCACCAAATCGGTTGCGGGGTCCACCGCCAGGCCATTGTAGGTGGCCAACTTGCGGGCAATCTGCAGGCGCAGTTCGGCGAGGCCCTCGAAGCTGCTGTAGATGCTGCGGTCGGCCTGAATGGCGGCGCTGGTGGCGGTCAGAATCTCCGGGGGCGTGGGCAGGTCGCAGACGCCCTGCCCCAGGTTGATGCCACCGACCCGTTCGCATTCCCGGGTCATGCGGCGGATGTAGGACTGCCGCATGTCTGCCAGATGACGGTTCTGCCACGCGCGTGCCATGGGTGGTTCCCTCCTACAACACCAAGGTGACCAAGGACCCGCCCCAGCTGTTGGGGCGGAGATCGACCTGCAGGAAGCTGGTCTCGGGGTCGTACCGGTACTCCGACTGGTCGCCGTCCACCAGCACCTCGTCCGGTTCGCTGTCGCAGTAGAAGCCGGCCGTGCCGGAGCCCCGGATGGAGACCTCGTAGCGGCTCGGGAGCACGGTGAACTCCTCCCGGTCGATGGCACCACCGGCGTTGTACTTCTCCAGCAATCCCACGCAGGCGACGCGACCGGCAAGCACGTTGGCGATGGCGATGACCTCGAACTCAAGCGGCGCAAGAGTCAGCGCGTGGCGGATGCTGGTCTCTTCGCCGCAAAGGCGAGCGAGCGTGCCTTCGCGGAAGCGGTACACCACCACATCGTCCTGGTCCACGAAGGGATTGTCGGTCACCCCCCATAGATCGGTGATCGGGTCCTCGCCTTGCTGACAGTGGAAGAGGCCGAGAACCGCGTGGTTGCCGGATTCCGTGCAGGTGTTGGCGATCTTGAGGAGTCGCGGCTCCGTCAGGCAGTTGGTGAAGAGGCAGTCGCGGGTGGGCATGGCGGGAGCCGGGCAGCGGTAGAGCCGTCCGTCGTCGTCGCAGAGCCGCCG
>JABGQJ010001089.1 GCA_018648945.1 Victivallales bacterium | reverse complement strand
ATCTCGCACCCATGGAGCGGGACGAGGTCCTCTACAAGGGGAACGCGGTCAACACCCGCTGGGCCTCCGCGCGCTGGCCGGTGGACCAATGGACCTTCTCCAACGGCCAGTTCAAAGCCCATGGACTGCTGACCCTCGCCAAGCCGGACGAGGACGCAATTGTCACCACCGAACTGCTGGCTGGCGGCAAGGTGATCCTCACCGAGTCCGCCCCCGTGCCCACGGACGCCAAAGCCGTGTTCCTGACCTTCCTCGGCAACATCGAGCACGTCCAGGCCGGCGAAGTCGCCCTGCGGGCCACCTTGCGCCGAGGCGGGACCGCCCTTGCCAAGCACGAACAGCGCATGCAGTTGGTCACGCCTTTGCGCATCCGGCAGAAACTCCAGGAATCCGTCGCCCGCCGGGACCGGCTGGCCGAGCTGGTCGGTAAGCTGGAAGCCAAGGGATTGGGCGCCTACTCGCGGGTAACCCTGACCGTGCTCGACAACTTCATTCCCTGGGTGGAAAGCGACATCATCGACGACCGGGCCGACCGCGCCTGGGACGCCGCCCACGTCCTCGCTGGCATGACCGCACGGGAGGTGGCCCGCGCTGAGGAGCTCCTGGCTGGCAAAGGGGCTGAATCACCGGTTCCTCGCTACGTAACCAGCCCCCTGACCGTGAACGGCCCCAGCACCGTCGGTCTGCGCCGCTTCCCCGATGGCAAGCAGGAGAGATTCCCGCTCTTCCTCACCGGATACGGCCACTTCGGACAAGTCCGCAAGGATGTGGAGAAGCTCCCCGGCTACGGCTGCAACTTCCTGCAGATCGAGTTTGGGCCCCGCAGCGTCCTGCCTGACGAGAACTCCTACTCGGACCGAGACATCGACAGTTTCCTCGCCGTCTGCGACCGGGCCGCCAAGGCCAATGTCTCGGTCAACCTCCTGGTCAGCCCTCACTACTTCCCCAGCTGGGCACTGAAGAAGTGGCCCGACCTGGAAGACTGCCAAGGTGGTTTCTTCAAGTACTGCACCCACGATCCCCGCGCCCGCAGCGTGATCGAGAAGAGCCTGCGCTACGTCATTCCCCGCATCAAGGACCATCCCGCCCTGCACAGCATCTGCCTGAGCAACGAACCCCTTGCCGTGGACTTGTCCAACTGCAAGATGACCGCCAAGGCGTGGCCCGAATGGCTCAGGAAGCACCACGGCGATATCGCCACCCTCAACCGCCGCTGGGACACGGAGCACAAGACCTTCGCCGACATTCCCATCCCTGGCCCCGAGTTCAAGGATGGCCCGATGGTTGTTGACTTCGTTCGCTACAACCAGGGAACCCTCGCCGAGTTCCATGCGTGGATGGCGAGCATCATCCGCGAGATCGCGCCTGCCCTGCCCGTCCACGCCAAGATCATGATGAGCGCCCATTTCGGGCGTGGCCTGCACGGTATGTGGAGCGTCTCTCCGGAGCTGTTCTCCGATTTCAGCCAGTATAACGGCAACGACTGCTGCAACTTTCCCCGCCGCGGTGGCAACTGGTCCACGGGGTGGTGGGGTATGGAAGCAGGCTACGATTTCCAGCGCAGCATGGCCGATATGCCCGTCTTCAACTCCGAGAACCATGTGATCGTGGACCGTGACCACGGCGTGATCTCGCCGGATCATCTTTACACGGAGCTCTGGCAAGGCGCAATCCATGGACAGAGCTCCACCACTATCTGGGTCTGGGAGCGCACCAATGGCTTCACCAGCGCCACGTCCGGCGGCATTCTCCACCGCCCCGACGGGATCGAGGCCTTCGGACACTGCAATCTGGACCTCAACCGGCTGGCCGCAGAAGTCACCAGCATCCAGCGCGTCGCTCCGGAAGTCGGCGTGCTCTGGTCCGCCTCCTCGATCATCCAAGGCGACACGCATCGCTTGGCCATGACCCGCACCTACGAAGCCGCTGCGTTCCTCGGCGTCCAGCTCGGTTTCGTGACCGAGCGTCGTCTGGAGGCCCTGGCCCAGGGCAAGACCAGACGTCCGCTGGACTCGCTCAAGGTCCTGCTCGTCCCCCAAGTCACCCATCTCTCCCCCGAGGCCCGCGCCGGCCTGGCCAAGCTCGCCAAGCGGATCAAGGTCATTGTCATCGGCGACACCCCGACGATGGACGAGTACGGCCACCAGGCCACCCGGCCGCTGAAGCTCGCCAGCCTGCCTCTCCCGGACGAAACCGGGAAACTGTTTGAGGTCCTGGCCAAGAACGCTCCCAGCTGGGGGGTGCAGCCACTCGTCCCCATCACCGATGAGGCAGGCAAGCCCCTGTT
>JABGQJ010001088.1 GCA_018648945.1 Victivallales bacterium | reverse complement strand
CATGTAGTTTCATGATTCGCACAAACCTTGTTCTATTGCTCTCTCGATTTATGTCCTAACGCCGTTGTTGGTTGACTCTTTCATATGGAAGCCGTCTGGTTGGGAAGTGCCTTGGTCAGGCTGGATAGCAGAAACGACGTTCGCAGACCGGCCTCCCAGAAAGGGTCCTTATGGCAGAGCGATTTCGCCTCCTCTATGTCTTCAGCCTTGATAATCCATACAAAGCCTAACACCTCTTTGGTGACCGGACCATACTTGGTTGCAGAAAGCAGAATCCTGTCCTTCTCAACCTGAAGATACTCAAGGTGAGGGTCAAGCGCTGCCTTGAAGCTGTCTGGGGCGTCTGCATGTATCCCAAATTCCGCAATGAACAGCATCGTTTGCCATCCTTTTCCTATGACCCAACAATATTGTTCTACTGAAATCCATTTTTCGGGGAGGTCTGGCCGCGACTGCCTGCTTCTCGGCCACCAGGGGGTTTGGGGACGGGATCCCCATGCCCGGTTCAGTGCATCTCCTGACCGGCAAGATGTTCCCCGAGCCGGGCGAGCTGGGCGTGCGAGTCGCGCGGGATGTGGCCGTTGGCGCGGTCGATTGGCACGTTGATGGTGATGGCCCCGCCAACGCGTTTCACGGCCCCGACGAAGGCGAACAGCTCGTGGTCCGTGTAGTGGCAGAACTGGTCCGGGACGGCCGGGTTGAAGGTACGGTCGACGGGGAGGAGGGCGTGCCACTGAACGTTGCCGATGAACTGGCAGTCGGGCATGTAGAATCGGGCCTCCTGCCCTCGCTTCCGCAGCCTGCCCTTCTCGTCGACGAGGATGTTCCCCTCTCCGGGAGGGGAGAGGAAATCGGTTCGGATCCTGCTCTCTTCGAGGAGGTGGATCTCCCCGGCGTGGTAGTCCTCGATTGGGCAGCGCGGGTCGATGGTTCCGGCAGCACAGAATTCGGCGCCGCTGAAGGCAACGACGGCGTCGGGATTCCCCGCCCGACAGGCGTCGAGTTCCGCCTGCCAGGCGGCGTTGTCCTGGGGCTTGCAGGTGTCGAACCACCAGCCGTCCAGCAGAGATCCCAAGTGCTCCGCATAGGTCCGAACGAAGGCGTTGTGCCGTCCTTCGTATCCGTCCGTGCCGACCGCCAGCAGTTCCTTGACGGTTGGGTCCGCCCTTGCGTGGGCACCGGGGAGGTAGACGATCATTCTCTTGCCGCGTTGGTGAAGTGCCTCGCCGATCTCGCGGATGAGGTCTCGGCCGGGCGTGATCCCTCTGCGGAGTTCGTCGATGAACGCGTTCCGGCTCGAGAGATACCCGGATTGCTGCCCCAGAGTGAAGATAAGCCAGTCGGCCCCCGTCTCGTCGAACTGCCCCATGAAATGGTCGAGGTCGAAGGAATCGACGGTACGGTTAAGGTCGGCCGTCCTTGCCTCAGGCGTCTCACCGGCCGGCCGCAGGAGGTAGTGCACCATCATGCCGTAGGTCGCTTGCGCCATCCATGCCGCCCGGTTGGGCGTGCCGTCCGGTCTCACGGTCCTGATCTCGACGGCGGCCTCGGGTCCAGTGGTTCGGGGGGCTTTCACGCCGTTCTCCTTCCGTTCCGTTCTGCTTGCGTCAACCCCAGGGGCTGGGGAGAACGCTTTCTGCATTTGGTGTCCCAGTGGTCCTGGCTGTCCGCGCCAAGCCGGCATCCTCTTCTATGGTAGCGCCTCCATCCCTGCAGACAAGGGGGCCTATGCACTGTGCCGAGAGCCCGGTTCTGAACTCGGGGAAGCGCTTGCCGATGTCGCTAGGTCGCCCGGGGCATGAAGCGTGCGGAGAAGGTCTCTGAGGTCCGGGAGGCGGCGACTTCGCCGAGGAAGAGCACGCCGCGACAGGCCAGGCTGGTTGTCGCCTACCGCAGCTGGAACGTCGCCCTGGGGCCCGGTGCCTGGCCAGCCACGGGGCCTTTCCGCTTGTCCCAATAGCCAGTGAACCGGAACGGTGTGCTTCGGGTCACAAAGTGATAGTCCCCGTCCAGAGCGTACAACCTCTTGTTGAACCGCAGTTGCATATCGCAGAAACTGGATCCGTCGGGCCCACGCAGTTCGCGGCCGTATGAGGCACTGAATGCCTCCTGGAGGAGCAGCAGGGGCCCATTGCCGCCGTAGGCTTTCCCCATCGTGGGGGCCTGGCGGACCAGGTTCAGCCCCACCATGCCATGGGTCATATTGACGCTACGGACCAGTACGCTTCCTTGGTCCCACGCCCGGCCGGCGTCGGTGCTTCGCCATACTGCCAAGTCGCCGGACGTTG
>JABGQJ010001087.1 GCA_018648945.1 Victivallales bacterium | reverse complement strand
GGTTGGAGGTGATCGAGGCCCGCTGGCTGTTCGATCTGGCGCCGGATCAGATCGAGGCCGTGGTCCATCCCCAGTCGATCGTGCATTCCATGGTGGAGTTTGCGGACGGCAGTATACTGGCTCAGATGGGGCACCCGGACATGCAGTTGCCGATTCAGTTTTGCCTGACCTATCCCGAACGGCTGGCGAGCCCGGTGCGGCGCATGGATTTCCGGGAGTTGCACAGTCTGACTTTCGAGCCACCGGATCACGCGCGTTTCCCGGCCTTGCGGCTGGCGCAGGAAGCCCTGCGAGCGGGGGGTGTGTGTCCTTGCGCGTTCAACGCAGCCAACGAGGTGGCGGCGGCGCGTTTCCTGGCGGGACGGCTGTCGTTCCCCGGCATTTGGCGGGTGGTGGCGGAGGTCTTGGCGCAGACGGTGCCGGGAGCGCCCGAGTCACTGGCTGAGATCCTTGTGGCCGACACGGCGGCCAGAGCATGCGCGGAATCCGTGGCGGACCGGCGGCCCCTCTAGGGTGACATTGGAGAACCTATGAAACGGTGGATGGCAATGGCAATGGTGGTTGGCAGTCTGGCAGGTGCGAAGCCGGGGGAATTCCCCGGCAAGGTGGATGCGTGGCATGGGTTTGCCCGGCACACGTTCCGACATGATGGGCGGCAGTGCTTCGTGGTGAAGCCGAAGGAGGCGATGCAGGGGAATCCCTGGGTGTGGCGGGCGCGGTTCTTCGGTCACGAGCCGCAGGCGGACATTGCGCTGCTCAAGCAGGGCTTCCATGTCGTCTACATGGACGTCGGTAGCATGTTCGGCTCCCCCAAGGCGGTGGCGCACTGGGATGCCTTCCATCGCTACCTGACGCGAGAGCATGGGTTTGCCTGGCGCCCGGCCTTGGAGGGCATGAGCCGGGGCGGGTTGATCATCTACAACTGGGCCGCTGCCAACCCGGACAAGGCGGCCTGCATCTACGGCGATGCCCCGGTCTGCGACTTCAAGAGCTGGCCGCGCAAGCGGAGCGCGCCGACTTGGCAGGCCTGTCTGAAGGCGTATGGCATGACCGAGGAACAGGCGCTGGCCTATGGCGGCAATCCCATTGACAATCTGACGCCGCTGGCGCAGGCGGGCATCCCACTGCTGAATGTGTGCGGGGCGGCCGACACGACCGTGCCGATGGTGGAGAACACGAACATCCTGGCCGAGCGCTACCGGGCGCTGGGCGGGAAGATCGAGGTGATTGCCAAGCCCGATTGTGGGCACCATCCCCACAGCCTGAAGGACCCCAAGCCCATCGTGGATTTCATCCTCGCCCACACGACGCGGCCCGAGTCCCACGCCCGGACCATGTTGCGGGGCGAGTTGCAGAACTGCCGCATCCGCTTTGCTCGCGAGAAGCGCGGGCGGGTGGCGTTCCTGGGTGGCTCGATCACCAACATGGAGGGATACCGGCCTCGCTTCGCTGCGTGGCTTGAGAAGCGGTTCCCGCAGACCAAATTCGACTTCATGAACGCCGGGGTCAGCTCCACCTGCTCGATGACCGGGGCATTCCGGCTGGACCGGGAGGTGTTGGCCAAGGGACAGGTGGACCTGCTCTTTGTGGAGTTTGCCGTCAACGACAATCAGGATGCCCACCACGCACCCGCCATCTCGGTGCGGGGCATGGAGGGCATCGTGCAGCATGCCCGGGCAGCCAATCCGGCCATGGACATTGTTTTTGTCTACACGACCAATGAGGGCCACGTACGGAACTACCAGCGTGGCGTGGAACCCCAGGAGATCGCGGCCCATCGCCAAGTGGCGGCGCACTATGGACTGGCCGAAGTGAACTGGGCGGCAGAGATCTCCGAGCGTCTGCGGATGGGCGAGTTCGACTGGAAGAAGTTTGGGGGGTGTCACCCCGCGCCCTTTGGCAACGATCTGTACGCAGTCACGCTGAGTGGGCTGTTTGCTCGCGCCTGGGACAAGGATCTCCCGGCAGAGGCGAAGATGGAGCCGGCGGCGATGCCCGAGCAACCACTGGACCCGCTGCACTACGGTCGCGGCCGCTTCCTGAAGCCCGACCAAGTGACATTGGGTGACGGCTGGCGGCACGACAAGCCGAAGTGGGGCGAGATCAAAGGCAGCAAGCGGGGGCGTTTCACGGGGATTCCGCTTTTCCATGCCGCTACGCCAGGCGCGACGTTGAAGTACGAGTTCGAGGGCACATCCACCGGGCTCTACGTGGTCGCTGGGCCGGATGCGGGGTCCGTCGAGACCAGCATCGATGGCGGCGAATTCGCTAGCTGCAATCTGTTCCAT
>JABGQJ010001086.1 GCA_018648945.1 Victivallales bacterium | reverse complement strand
TGCCTGACTGTGACCAGACGTGCCGCCCGCGGGGTTGCCATCTCCTACTGTACCCGCTTTCCTCTGGGAATCAGGTGTTTCCTGCGCGTCTCGCATGAGGAGCAGGGAGGCAGGTGCACTACGAGCACCTACATTGTCTGTAAAGCCCTTGGGAACGCCAGGCCTCGGCCTGGCCTCTTCTCTCTCTACACAACCACATCGCCCGAGGAGCCATACGATGACAACGAGACTCTGGTACGACCGCCCCGCCGAGGAATGGACTTCGGCTCTGCCCGTCGGCAATGGGCATCTGGGGGCCATGGTGTTCGGGGGCGTGGCCCACGAGCGCATCCAGTTCAACGAGGATACGCTTTGGAGCGGCCAGCCGACGGACTACGCCCATCCCGGCGCGGCGGAGGCGCTGCCCAAGATCCGCGAGCTGCTGCTGGCCGGTCGTCAGCAGGAGGCCGAGGCGTTGGCCATGGAGCGGTTCATGTCCGTGCCCCTTGGCCAATTCTCCTTCCTGCCTTGTGGTGATCTGCACATTGAGATGCCCATGGCCGAGGAGACCTTTGCCTACTCGCGCGAGTTGGATCTGGACACGGCCGTGGCTACCACTCGGTGGCAGGCGGACGGCACGGTCTATACCCGGCGTGTATTCGCCTCCCATCCGCACCGTGCCGTGGTGGTGCGGATCGAGGCGGATGGGCCGGAGACTATCACCGCCGAGATTTCCCTCGACACTCCCCATGCCCGTTGCCGGACGACCGGCGTTGCCGATACCGACGAACTACAGCTTTGCGGGGAGGCGGACGACTACGCCTGGGCGGGCAAGGGTGACCGCGCCTCGGACAAGCCCGCCAGTTGCCTGGAGTTCGCAGCGCGGGTCCGAGGGAGCGTCGAAGGTGGCAGTCTGACCGTCGTCGGCGATCGACTGGCCATCGCCGATGCGCGGGCGGTGACCCTCGTCCTGGTTGCGGGGACCAGCTTCGTCTCCTTCGCCGACACCAGCGCCGATCCAGGCGCGCGGTGCGCAACTGCCATGGGCTTGGTAGCTGGCGTGGATTTCGCCGATCTGCTGGCCGACCACATTGCCGACCACCGATTCCTCTTCCGGCGGATGAGCATCGATCTCGGGGAGACGGAGCTGTCATGCCGGCCCACGGCCACGCGGATCGCCACCTTTGCCGAAGACGTTGATCCTGATCTGGTCGCGCTTTTCCATCAGTATGGTCGGTACCTGCTGATCGCCTGTTCCCGCCCGGGTTCCCAGCCCGCGAATCTGCAAGGCGTGTGGAACCAGGAACTGTCGCCGCCATGGGACAGCAAATACACCTGCAACATCAACACCCAGATGAACTACTGGCCAGCCGAGACCGCCAATCTGGGCGAGTGCGCGGAGCCGCTTTTTTCGGCGTTGGCCGAGTTGGCGCAGACCGGAGCCCAGGTGGCGCGAACGCACTATGACGCGCCGGGCTGGGTGGTACATCATAACTTCGACCTCTGGCGCGGGGCTGCCCCCATCAACGCCGCCAACCACGGCATCTGGCCCACCGGTGGCGCTTGGATGTGCCAGCACCTGTGGTGGCACTACCAGTTCGGCGGTGACGCCATCTTCCTGGCCGAGACCGCATACCCGCTGATGCGTGCCGCCAGCGAGTTCTCTCTGGAGGTTTTGGTCGAGGACCCACGCGAGCCCGAGAGATACCTGATCTCCGGTCCCAGCAACAGCCCGGAACAGAACGGACTGGTCATGGGACCGACCATGGATCACCAGATCATCCGTGACCTCCTCGCCAACACCGCCGACGCTGCCGATTGTCTGGGCATCGACACCGAGTTCGCAAAGCGCCTCCGACAGACGGCCGCCCGCATCGCTCCCAACCGGATTGGCCAGCACGGTCAACTTCAGGAATGGCTGGAGGACGTGGATATTCCCACCAACGAGCACCGCCATGTTTCCCACCTTTGGGGGCTCCACCCCGGCACCGAGATCGGCCCGATCCAAGCGCCCGAGCTGGCCGAAGCCTGCCGGGTGACTCTCGCCCACCGTGGCGATGGCGGCACCGGTTGGTCGCGGGCCTGGAAGATCAATTTCTGGGCCCGTCTGCTCGATGGCGACCACTCCTTCGAACTGCTCAAGAACCTGCTTGTGCCTGCTGGCACCAGCCATCTTGGCGGCCATAGTGGCGGAGTCTACGCGAATCTCTTCGACGCCCATCCCCCGTTCCAGATCGACGGCAATTTCGGGGCCACCAGCGGTGTCAACGAGATGCTGCTCCAGTCCCACCGCAGGGATGGCAAGCGGCA
>JABGQJ010001085.1 GCA_018648945.1 Victivallales bacterium | reverse complement strand
CGCGTCCTCGATGCCGCCCCTGCATTCGACGCCGCTGAGGTAGCCGTACTTGCCGTCGCGCGTGCCGAACATGCGCAGTTTCATGCCGGGCGCGCGCTTGTTGCCGCCGCCGAGGCGTACCCACATGCCGATCTGGACGCGCTTCCCACGCAGGCTTTGAGTGACTTCCTTCGCGACCTGCACGTTGATAATCAGGTAGCTGCTGTTGCCATACTTGGAGCCCTTGCCCGCAGACTTGCGGAAGTCCCACTTGAGCGAGCGGTTGCCGTCGTGGGCGAGTTCGTCGGACACGGAGATGGCACCGGTGGGCTTGCCGGTGAGTTTGGTGTAGGGATCGTCGTGCGGATAGGGCCAGCCGGGCAGGCCGTCGGGCTGTGGTTCGTTCTCGAAGGACGGATTCTCGATCACGTTCGCCTGGATCTTGGCCTTCAGTTGCGAGGCGGACACGGTTGGGATGAAGGCGAGCGGTGGCGCGAGATCCGTAGTCCCGGTCAGGTTGAGGATCTCCCGCGCCAGTTGCCAGCGATGGCGATGGAACGCCCCTGGTTCGGTGAGTGGCTCGGCCTGCGAGTCGAGCAATGGCTTGAGCACCGCCTGAGCCCGTGCCACCGCCTGCGGGTCCAGTTCGCCGAGCCGGCTGATCCGCGACTGCAGCGTGGCCACGTAGCGGGCGTCATCCACACCTTCGCGGCAGAGCTCCCAGTAGATGGTCGGGATCGGTCCGTCCGCGCCGGGCAGCACCACACTCCAGTCCCGGTGCCTACCATCGAGGTCGTTGTAGGGGTTGGCGTGATAGGAAGTGAAGCCCCAGCCGGTGGCACACTCAGCCCCGGAACGGAGGAACTCAAAGCCGGTGTAGTTGCGGCTCAGAACGGTGCTCGAACCGTACATGATGCCATTGCGGTAGTACCAGTAGGGGAAGCCCTGGGTCGCGTCGCGCCGGGCGGTCTCCCGGCTCACATGGCCGTAGGCATAGAGGCGGGTGTTGATGCGCTTGCCCAACTGCTGCACCCCACGGGCGGTGATCGTGCAGCCAGTCTGGGCCCCAGGGCACGGACTGGACCATCTCCAGCACCTTCGCCCCGAAGATCATGCGGTTCTCGGTCTTGTTGTTGGCAGGTTCGTCGATCGGCATGTAGAGGAACCGCGGCCAGTCGCTCTTCTGCCGCTCGGCCTCTAAGTGGCGCACCAACCCAACGATGGCGTCCCGGGCCTTGGCGCTGAAGGTGCCAGCCACGTGCTTGTCCTTGGGCTCGTCTGCGTAGCGGTACTCAAGCCTGCGGCAGAGGTACTCCAAGGTGATGGGGACCACGCTTTGGCCACCGAGGAGCTTCAGGTAGTCCATCTGCTTGCGCAGGCCGCTGATGTCGTAGGAGAAGTCACCTTCGGCTTCGTTCACTCGGATCGAGTAACTGGCAGGCAGAATCGCCACGTCGAAGCCATGGTCCCGGTAGTCCTGCATCTCCAGGCGCGCCAGACGGTCCGTCTCCGCTGGCGTGTTGCGCCCGCGCCGCACTGGGCCACGCAGACCCCGCATGGGTGGGAACTGGTCGAACCAAGTGCCCCAATGACGGTCCTTCGGACGCGTCAGCTTGAATGGCAGGACCAGCAGTCGCCACTCCTTCCGCACGGAGGGAGCGTTGGCTGGGCGGAAGGTTACTTGGGCCCGGTAGCGCCCCGGCTTGGCGTCTGCCGGCACGCGCACCGTGAACCACCATTGCTTGGTCTCGCCGGCCTTGACGAGCTGCCTGCGCCCCTCGGGGGGCTCGATGAGTTCCGGATCGATGCCGTAGTAGGACACCGCCCCGGTGCCGCCTTCCTTGCGCTGTCGCCAGCAGCGGACGATGCCCATCTTCACCGCTGCGCGCGGGATCCTCGCACCATCCGTTGTTGCGAAGTCCGAGACCGAGACCTCGACCGCTCCCAGATCCTTGAGTGGGTACACGGCGGCGGTCGCGGGCTCGAACTCACCGGGCGTGGCGAAGGCCGTGAGCGGGCCGTCGATCTCGCGGCGGCGGGGGTTGGTGAAGGGGTAGACCTTGGTGGTGTAGTCGCGGGCGAATACTGCGTACCCGCGCGCCTGTTCCTCGGCGGTGAGCGTGGGGGGCGGATGCAGCGACGTCTGCTTCACCTGCTTCCAGTTCTTCAGATGCTCGGGGTATTCGAAGAAGATGTCCCGCTCCATGTCGGCGATTGTCTTGCCCAGCACCTCGTCTCCGGGCGTGCCCACCACCAGCGCACTCAGCAACCAGCCGTGCTGGCTCCTGAGGTCGATGCGCAGTGTGCCAGCCTT
>JABGQJ010001084.1 GCA_018648945.1 Victivallales bacterium | reverse complement strand
GCAACCGCAGATCCCGGTACGCCTCGTTAGCGAAGGAGCGCAACACCGGCTGGCGCACGATGTCCTGGCCATCGGTCGCGATCACTTGGACGTACTGCCGAGCGCCCAGATCCAGATCAAGCATCACCACCCCGTCCGCATCAGGCTTCAGATTCTCCGCCACCAACGCAGAGGTCAACAGGAAGTCGTAGTTGGCGGAGCGCTCAGGCCCACCGCGGCCCCCTCTGCGCATCCGGCGAGCAGACTCCCGGGGGGACCGTGCAGGTGCACCACCCGGGCCTGCCACCGAAGGCTTCGCCACCTCGCCATACGCTTCCCCACGCCGCAACTGCTCCTTGCTGGATTGGGTCTCGCCCAGGCTCCAGGGATTCAGTAGCAGACTCGGCTTGGTCAGTAGGTTTCCGGGCCGTTTGGCGGCGCTATGGCGCTCCAGTACGTAGCGGAACTCATCGCCCAGATCCCGACCCGACACGTAGTAGCACGCGGGGTGGTCGAACCGCAGCGACCGCTGTCCAGCGCCGAGGGCTCCACCCAGATCCAAGGGGTCATTGACCGCATACCGTCCCGCAATCACATACACGCGCGTGTAAGGCGTGGCGTTGGCCAGCTGGACGTTGAGCTGCTGCTTCCCCGCCGCGTCTGCCAGTGTCGCTCTCTTGATCCCCAACCGCCGGGGGTTTCCCGCCTCCAGCACCCGTTCCGGTCCCATCGCCCAGCCACGCCGCCGGTCACCGGGGACCACGGAGAGCGGGATGCGGGCGAGCAAGCGTCCGGAGGGCTCGCGCAGAACCAACAGGTAGTCGCCTGCTGGCAAGCCACGCACCCTCACCGCCCCAGCGGCCAGTTCCACATGGTCCTGCCGATCAGCCAGAACAGTATTGGGCCCGACCTCCAACAGCGACACCTGCGCGGGAACGCCTCCCGGCAAGGGCAACTCAAACGCATCCCCGACCACCCCATTCATCGGCTGCGGGGAACGTGCCGCCCCCGCCCGCAGTTCACCCAGATCGACAGAGAGGTCCGTGTCGGCCGCCTTGGCCGTAAGCGAGCGAATCCCAACTAGCGCACCAAGCTGGACCTGCCCGGCCTGGTCAGTCTGTAGCTTCGCATGGGTCTGGAAGCTGTATTCATGGTGGTGCAAGGTGAGCGCCACCGTCCGTTCCGGCAGGATCTCCCCGGTCTTGCCCAACAGTTCCAGGACATAGCCGTCCGTGGTCGGCCGCAGATGCAGCGACGCCACCCGCGACTGAGCATCGACTGCATTCACGGTGCGGCTACCATTGGCTGTCAGTGTCTCCTCCTTGGCCTGGCTCACATTGCGAATCTTGGCAGTGAGTCGGTAGGTGAGCCGCTGCAGGTCCGCCGGCACCCGGAACTCGCAGACGGTCACGTCGTCATTGAGCAGCTTCAGCTCCCGGTAGGTCTTGGTGGTGTTCGTTCCCCGGATGTCGCTGGAAGTGAGAGTCAGTTCCACATGTTCCAGCAAACCCACACCCATGGGCACGCCATGGATGCTCAGACGTGGCCGGACCAGCAGTTTGGCCATCTCGCCCTGGACTAGCGATTCCCGACCCAGCTGAAAACCGGCTGCCAGGCTGTAGGTCTCGTTCCGGTGGGCGAAGCGGCCCAGCGCGGCAAAATCCCCGCGCTGCAGGACAAAGCCCCCAACCCCCATGGGTGACGGCTTCGGGCCACTTCCCGTGGAGAAGGGCACCGCAATCTCGCCCTCCTCGTCGGGACGGTACTCCTGGCTACCCAGCCACAGCGTGGCATCCTTCACCAGCACATTGTCCTGGTCGTAGACCCGGAACACATGCCCGGCCGCACCCCAACGCTCCGTGAAGCGCAGCTGTCCCTTGCGGATCACGGCCCGGCTACTCCGGCCATTGCCGATCAGTTCCACCACCCACACGCCGGGGCGGTTCAGTTCGGGGAAGGAGAAGATCTCGTCGTGACGCCGCAGCGCAGGTTGTTCGTAGGTCAGGGTCTGTTCGCGATTGGCCACCAGGCCGTCCAAATCCACCGACGTCCCCACTTCCTTGCCCTTCGCGCGGTAGTAGTTAAAGGTGTTGATCTCGTACACCCGCACCAGCAAGGACTGCACATTCTTGATCCCCACCGTCAGCTTCACCGCTTCCTCGACCCCAAAACGCTTCTTGCAGGTGGGCAGCAGCTCGATATCCACGCGTTCCTTGAGGGCGCGCAGCCGGGCCGGCGCGATCATCGCATGCCAGCGTTCCTGATCGCCCACGCCCGCCAGGATGTTCGCCTCGGCATAGACCTCCTTCAGGTACGTCTCC
>JABGQJ010001083.1 GCA_018648945.1 Victivallales bacterium | reverse complement strand
GTCGGGACAGATGTGGAGACCGGTGCCTCGCTCATCCACCGAAAGCGACCTTCACTCGTGACTGAGGCATTACGCAAATATGCCGGTTTGGGTTGCGCTGGAGCGGTATACGGGGCATGTTCGCTGACAGAGATGGCAGGATTCCCCCCAGCAGTTCCGGAGATCAGCATGTCTTGGCGGCAGCAATGCATGGCAGGTGTGCCTCTGTTGGCACTTTGGTGTGTCCAGCAGCCGTCAGTTGGCGCCGATCTCCCTGCGCACCCGGAGACCGTCACGATGAAGTCGACCACACAGCAGACTGCCGGGACCAAGGTGCGTGTGCAGCGCGACGGGGCGCGGGTTTGGCTGGCCGGGGCCAAGGAGGTATTCCATCAGCACTTCGAGGACTCGAAGAACGGGCGGACCACGCCTTGGGCGGAGCGCAGTGATACCTACATGTATCTCACGCAGATGCGGATTGCCGGCTGGGAGATCGACTACGCGGACCTGATCACCGTGGCTGGCTATGGCCCCAGCTTTGCCTACGCGCCCCGGTCGAAGGACAAGTGGATGGCGCACTACTTCCCACCCAAGGGCAGGGACGAGCGAATTGCCCAGGCGACTGGCTGCCAGTATCGCTGGCGGCGGTACAAGGATGTGGAGGCCTACTGGCAGGCGCTGAAGAAAGCGATTGACGAAGGGCAGGCCGTCCATGGTCCGAACGAGGAGGACATCCTCTTCATCGGCTATGTGGATGCGGAGAAACCCGAGGACCGCAAGGTGTTGCCGTTGGCCATCGTGTTTGTCGATGACGACGAATGGACGTGGGAGCAGTTCGGGAAGTGGCACGCGCGTGGCATGGTGAGTGGCTGGTTCGGCCGGATCGAAGGACGGGTTCCCCCGTTGCCTGCCCGGAAGTCGGCGCTGGACGTGCTGCGGCTGATGGTGAGGGTGGCTGAAGGCGACGATTCGCGGCGGGGAGCGAACGACGGGGTGACCTGGGGCGTGGCGGGCATCGAGGCATACGCCACCGACTTGGCTGATCTGACGAAGTCCGGGGCGGACGGGGACAAGGACGGGTACTTTCAGGGCGGTTGGCGCGGTTGCCACAATGTGTACCCGCAGATGTCGGGACGTCCCGCCGCCGCGACCTACCTGAAGCGCGTGGCCCCCCTGTTCGAGGGTGGAGTGCGGGAGCACATCCTGGCGGCTGCGGCCGAATACGGCAAAGCCACCGAGGCGTGGCTGGTGTTCGTTGGCCAGTTGGGTCGTGAATGCGAAAGGGTGGCCAAGGTCACGCACGGGGTGGCCTGGACGTCCGCAACCCAGCGTGAAGCAGGAGCTGGCGCGGTGGCCGATGCCGCGCGGCACGAGCGGGCGGCGGTCGCGGCGTTGCGGCAGGCGCTGGCCCTGATTCCAGCGGCAGAGGAGTAGGGGCAGTGAATGCAGGCACCCGTTGGGCGATTTCCCTTGCTGCGACGCTTGCCCTTTCGAGCTGTATCTCGGGCAGCACGGCACGGCATCTTGAGGCAGGAAAGGGGCGAAGCCAGATGACAGTCAAACGCGACAACGAGAAGGTGTGGATCGACGGGGTGAAGGGCTTTGATTCTGGTCATTACGCCAGCAGTCCCCATGGTTGCCAGGCCACGATCCTGAGCGCGTTGGGCGAGACGCTCACCTACGATGATCTGGTCTGCTACAGTGCCTTCGCGTTCCGCGTTGGGGTGCACAAGGAGATGTGCCCCAGCGCGGGACATCCCTGCTGTGGCTACATGTGTATCGGCAGGTCGAACGACGCCTTGCTGTGGCGGGTGAAGTCCTTCTCCTACAAGCCGGGAGAGGACCGCGCGGTCTTTGAGGCGACGGCATGCGCTGCTATCAGGGATAGCATCGACCGAGGCGTGCCCGTCCACTATGGCGTCGAGGAAGATGGCCTGATCGTGGGCTATGCCGACGAGGGGCGGCGTTGGCTCTGTCTGCATCCCTACCACAAGGAAGGGAAGGAGACGTTCTGGCATGACGAGGCCAAGGGCTTTGCCGGCGGCAAGTGGCCGTGGTCCATCTCGGTCTGGATCGAGCCCAAGCCAGTCGAGGAACGGTTGGACCACCGCGAGACCGTCCTCGCCGCGCTTCAGCAGGCGGTGGACATGTGGCAGACGGAGAAACGCGGGGACTACTACTGTGGCGACGCAGCCTACACCCACTGGCTTGCTTGGCTGCGTGGTGTCGATGCCGGCACTGTCGAGAAACCAAAGGGCGGCATGCAGGGCAATGGCTGGGGGTACGATGTGCTTCTCCATAGCCGGACCATCGCCAATCGCTG
>JABGQJ010001082.1 GCA_018648945.1 Victivallales bacterium | reverse complement strand
CTCCTGGCTCCTATGCGCTCACTGTCGATGGCAAGACCGTCGTCCCCACGGCAGTCCACCGCAAAACCAGCCCGAGCGACATGGGGCGGACCGGTCCCATCCACCCCTGGCAGTACAGGTGCGCCACCGAATCCACCGTCTTCCTGCGTCTGCCCAACCCCCTGGTGGCGGGAAGGCAGTACCGGCTGAGCTTTGCTGGCAAACCCCTTACGGCGACCGTGTTCGCCGCAGACCACCGGCGGCAGCCAAGCGTAGCCGTGCATGTCTCGCACACGGGATTCCATCCGCGCGATTCCGCGAAGGTGGGCTTCCTTTCCTGCTGGCTGGGCTCGGGCGGGCCACTGAACTACCGACGGGGCATGCCATTCGAAGTGGTGCGCACAGACACCCGTAGGGTCGTGTTCACCGGCAAAGCCGCTTTGAGCAAAGCCCGCACCGCCAAAGACGAGGACGCCTACAAGAGCAACTTCAACGGCACGGATGTCTACGAACTGGACTTCTCGGGCGTCCAAGAGCCGGGCGAGTACGTGCTGGCGGTGCCTGGGGTGGGTTGCTCCCTCCCCTTCCGGATCGATGCAGACGTGTGGCGGGAGGCCTTCACGGTCTCGGCCCGGGGGTTCTACCACCAACGCAGCGGCATCGAGTTGGGACCACCCTACACCACCTTCCGCCGCCCTCGTTCCTTCCATCCCGACGACGGGGTGAAGGTCTACGCCTCCACCTGCCCCCTGATGAACAGCGGCAACGGCATCAACTACCTGGGCACGGACAAGGGCAACTTCGCCAATCTGGTGAAGGGCAAGACCGACGAGATCGTGCCCAATGCCTGGGGAGCCTACATGGACGCGGGCGACTGGGACCGACGCATCCAACACCTCATCGTCTCGCGCTACCTGATCGAGTTGGCCGAGTTGTTCCCGAGGACCTTCGATGGGTTGGGGCTCAACATCCCGGAGTCCAATGATGGCCTCCCCGACGTGGTCTCTGAAGCGCTCTTCAATCTGGACTTCTATCGTCGCATGCAGACTGCCGACGGCGGCATCCGCGGCGGGGTCGAGTCCAGCGAACACCCACGCGAGGGCGAAGGCTCGTGGCAGGAATCGCTGACCGTGATGGCCTACGCGCCGGGCGTCTGGTCGAGCCACTGGTACGCGGGTGTCGCCGCGCAGGCCGCTCGCTTCCTGGCCCCGCGCAAGCCGGAACTGGCAGCCATGTACCGCACCAGCGCACGCCGGGCGATGGCGTATGCCGAACGACACTGGGCGGAACTGGGCGAGATCAAGCCCGGGCACAGTGGTCTGGTGGACATGCGCAATCTGGCGGCCATCGAGCTCTTCCGGCTCACCGGCGAGAAGCGCTGGCATCAACTCTTCCTCCAGACGACCGCATTGCGCGACGCCAAGACAGAGCTCTATGTGTGGAAGAGCCATCGCCAGAACGATGCCGCCTGGATCTACGCACGACTTGCCCCGGACAAAGTGGATCGAGCCATCCAGAGCAACTGCAGAAGTGCCATTCTGCGCGAAGCAGACAGCCGGGCCCGCACCTCTCGAAAGGCCGGTTTCCGCTGGACAAAGCATGACTGGGCTCCGGCCATCGGGGGGGCGTTCTCGGCCCCGGATGGGATCTCCCTCTGCCGAGCCCATGCGCTGACCGGAGACGAGAAGTACCTGCGGGCTGCCATCCTAGTCTGCCAGACTGGGTTGGGAGCCAACCCCTTGAGTCTCTGCTACACCACCGGCATGGGACACCGCAGTCCCCGTCACCCGCTGCATATCGACTCGCAGATGACCGACCAGCCGCCACCGCCAGGACTCACCGTGTTCGGGCCTCTCGCCACATCGCGAGGCAAGAACGAGTGGGGCCAGAAACTGGCCAGCCAGGTACTGTTCCCGAAGTTCGAGGAATGGCCGACAATTGAGACCTACTGGGACATCTTCTGGTACCCGGCCATGTGCGAGTTCACGGTCCAGACCCCCATGGCCCGGAACGCCTACGTCTGGGGCTACCTCGCCGCCGCACCCAGATAACCCCCCAGAATCTCTGACTCCCGCCGAGCTCCTTTCCCTCCGCTTCGAACTCTCCGACGCCGGCGGCACCAGGACCCAAGTCCTCGCCCTCGCCAAGGAAGCCTAAGACCATGCTCACCACGAAGGCACGAAGCACACGAAGAAGAGGGGGAAAAGGGGGAACCGTGCATCGCCTGGAGACTCCAGGCGTTGCACGCATCTGTACTGCTTGGCCTTGTCTTCACTTCGTGCTACTGTCAGCCAACTGCCTGTTTTCTGTACGAGATTCTGGC
>JABGQJ010001081.1 GCA_018648945.1 Victivallales bacterium | reverse complement strand
GGTCATCATGCCGATACTGTAGTTGTACGTCCGCAACCAGCCGGGACGGCCGTAGCCCTTGCTCGGGTGGACGCGCTTCTCGGTGTAGGGCATCCAGGGAGCGGGCCCCAGCCAGAAGTCGTAGTCCAGCTGGCCAGGAACCGGCGTTGCGGGCGCGTTGCCCGTGCCCAGAGGATCAATCCCACAGCCCACCTCAATGCGCTCAACCTTGCCGATACGACCGTTGCGGACCAGCTCGCAAGCAAGTCGGAACCGGGAGTCGGAGCGCTGCTGGCTGCCGACTTGGAGGATGCGCCCGTGCTGCTGGACGGCATCGCTGAGGACGCGCCCCTCCTCGATCGTATAGGTGAGGGGTTTCTGGATGAGGATGTCCTTCCCAGCCCGGGCCGCCGCAATGGCGGGGAGGGCATGCCAATGGTCGGGCGTGGAGACCATCACCGCGTCGATGTCTGACCGCGCGATGATCTCGCGGAAATCACCGTAGGCTTTGCACCCGGTGTACTCCCCCTTGGCCGTGCGCTTGGCGTAGCGGCCCTCCACCAGTTTGACCGCATCCTGCGCGCGGTTCGTGTCCACATCGCACACCGCAACCACCTGGACACCGTCCTCGCCGAGCATGTTGCTCAGATCCCCACGCCCCATCCGCCCAACCCCAATGGCCGCGACGGTGATCCGGTCGTTGGCAGGCACGGCAGCGGCGGCCCGCCCAGTCCAGATGAACGGGGCGCCAATGCCCACCGCGCCTGCCATGCGCAGAAAGTGGCGGCGATCCATCGTGAGATTGCGCTTCATGTACGTATCTCCGGGCTAATGCTTCGGGGCGAGGGTTGCCCCGATCAGACTATCGAACGCGGCGGCAGCGGCGCCAACGGCACATGCGTGATCGGCATGGACGGAAGCCAGCAGCGAGACGTTCTGGCGAGGACCCGCCAAATGCGAGTCCTGCATGGCCATCTCGGCCTCGGGCAAGAGATAGGGAACGAGGGGGCTAAGCGCGCCGCCCACCACGACGCTCTGCGGGTCGAGAAGGTTGATCGCGTCCGCGATCCCGGCACCAAGATCCCTCCCCACTTCGGCGAGTATTCTCAGAACGGCCGCCTCCTCCCGCTCGGCGGCTTCCGTCAGCGCCCGGATCGTCACGTGAGGAGCTTTCTCGTCATCGGTCGAGGGCAACCAGGGCGGGCTCTGCTCCCCATAGGCTTCCCGAAGGCGACGGGTAATCCCGTTCAGACCCACCTGCGTAACCCAGCAGCCGCGTCGGCCGCACCGGCACTCGACGCCATTGGGATCGCGAACCGTGTGCCCGATCTGCCCGGCAAAGCCATGTCGGCCACGCAGCAGGATACCATTCACGAAGATCCCCGCAGCCAGGCCAGCACCCAGGCTGAGGAAGACGAAATTGGCGTGCTCCCGGGCCACCCCGAAGTAGCGCTCCCCGAGGGCCGCCGCGTTGGCCTCGTTCTCCACCGCGACCGGCAAGCCGAACCGCACCTGCCACGGCTCGGCCAGAGGCACGTCCCGCCAATTGAGGTAGGGGGAGTACACCGCCACCCCCGAGTCCACCAATGCCGCCACGGCCAAGCCGATCCCCAACACGGGCAACGAAGTGGCACCCAGAGCTTCCTGGACCAACTCCTCCGCCACGCGCAGCTCCTCGAACGGCTCCCGTGGGGAGGCGATCTCCGAGCGGCGGGACCAGACCACATGCCCGAGGAAATTCGTGAGAACGACACCGACGACTCCGATGTTGATCTCCACCCCAACCAGCCGCCCACCCTCGGGGTCCAGCTCCAGCAAAATGCCGGGGCGCCCACCCGCCGAGGGGGTCCGAGTGGTCTCTCGCACCATCCCCGAATCCACCAAGTCACGGACAATGTGGGTGACCGTGCTGCGGTTCAGCCCCAGAGCCTTCGCCAACTGCGCCCGCGTCTGCTGCCCCAGCCTGCGCAAGGCGCGCAGAACCAGCGCCGAGTTCATCTGCCGAACTCGGGACGAATCCACCGTCGATGCACTCAGTGATAGAGGGGGTGCCATGGCCGCCTGAGATTGCCCGTGATGCTTTGTTTGTTGTCAAAACAAACAAAGCGGACAGTACTGTGTGCCCCGGCAGCTGTCAAGCCCCCCTTTCGGCCGGCAAACTGCGGGCGTTGCCTGCGGGCGTAGCGTCTTGTATACTGTGATCTACTAAGAACGGCAGTCCCGGATGCAAGCCAGGCCAAGCCCAGGCATAGCCCCCGCAGGAATCCACGCAATGGGAGGGGTATCCCACGAGAACCTGGAGCCAAACCCACTACGAGCGTAGCC
>JABGQJ010001080.1 GCA_018648945.1 Victivallales bacterium | reverse complement strand
GTCGTTGGACTGACTGAATCTCTCGACCTAACCGGACCGTTCGGCGCACTCGATATCGCATTGGGTGGCACGATCTCCCGGCTCATTGAAGCGGGCGACCTTAAAGGCAAACTCGCCGAACTGATGGTCCAGCAGGATCGGTCGCGGAATCGGGCTCAACACCTACGCACAGACGCGGCCCAGCATCTCCGGCGAGTCGCGCTGCGGAGGCTGGCGGCCCAGACGGTTGCCGATGGCGTTGACGTGCTGCATCGCCATGCTCACTCGCCCTCCTCCGGGTGCCTGATCTCGCGGTCGAAGTCACTCTCGAACAGCCGATCCTGGACGATGCGGTATCGCTCGAACTCGCTTTCCGCCACTTCCTTGGCGACCCGTGCTGAGACGGTGCCGCTGTTCTGGAGAATGGCCCGCTCGTCCATCTCCAGAAACAGGTCAAGCCGCCGGGCCCAATCCTCCATCGTCATCGGGATACGGCGTTTGGCCCGCCCCTCCGCCAGTTCCAGATAGGCGTTGACGATTCGGCCCAGGGACGCCAGTTCGTCTTCGCCCAGATAGTTCTTGGCGACCGAGACATCCGGTCGGAGGATCTTGCCAGCAGGCGCGTTCTCCCAGGTTGTCAGCCCCATGTGGGGCTTCTGACTGTCCGCACGCTTGACGACCAGCTCGGCGGCCGTATGGCCGTGGATGGCGAAGTGCAGCTTGTTCTGCACCTTCGCGAAGAACGTGCGGGTAGTGGGAGCCTCCGGGTTGTAGTCCACGCTGGTCACGTAGATGTCGGTGATCTTCTGGTAGAAACGCCGCTCGCTGAGGCGGATCTCCCGGATCTCCTCAAGCAGACGCTCGAAGTAATCCTCGTCAAGGAACGTCCCGTTCTCCATTCGCTTGCGATCCAGGACATATCCCTTGATGGCGAAGTCGCGCAGAACTGCCGTTGCCCATTGGCGGAACTGGGTTGCGCGGGTCGAATTCACCCGGTAGCCCACCGAGATGATGGCGTCGAGGTCGTAGAAGTCGAGATTCCGAGTCACCCTGCGGTCGCCTTCCGTCTGAACTATCCGGAATTTCCGGACAGTTGCCTCCCGGGGCAGTTCCCCCTGCTCGTAGATGTTGCCCAAGTGCTCGGAGATGGTCCGCACGTCCACACCGAACAACTCGGCCATCAGCTTCTGACTCAGCCAGATGGTCTGCGCCTCATAGCGGACCTCGATGCTGTCCGTGCCGTCCTGTCCCGTGAAGATCAGGAAGTCCGCGGTGGAGTTGCGGATACGGGGGCGCCGTTCGTCTGCTTTGCGCTTGGCCATGGCTAGAGCCCTTCCGTATCGAACAGGCTCGGCTGCTTGTCCTCGCCGAACGAACGGGGATTGGGGTTGGATCTACGCATCGGGTTCTGCTGGGCTTCCGGACGGCGGGTCGGCGGCAGCTCTTGGGAGCTATCCGGGCGCGTAGTAACGTAGGTCGAGTGGGTTGGCTCGCCAAACACTGTGTGGGCTTCCTCCCGGCAAACTGGCTCCCGACGGACCGACCCTACTTCCCGACGGGCAACCAGTCAAGCCAGGCGGGTCAGGCGCGCAGCCACTCGAGGAGAATGAAGTAGGGCCAGAGACGGAAATCTCGGGGACCGGGCGAGCGCAGGCGCTGACGGGCATCGGCGAGGAAGGAATCCGTGAACAGCTCGCGAGCGGTGGCCGAGGCAAAGGCGGCATCCGCGCGATCCCGCAGTGGACCGGCCAGCCAGCGCAGCAGCGGTAGCTCGAAGCCCCGCTTGGGACGGTTCAGTACCGACTCCGGGAGCAGGTTGCCGAGGGCCTTCAGGAAAACGGCCTTCCCCTGCCCTGCCGCGAGCTTGCAGGCGGAAGGCAAGGCGAAAGCGAACTCGGCGAGGCGATGGTCGAGGAGGATCGGTCGGGCTTCCAGGGCATGGGCCATGCTCATGGCGTCGCCATCGCGGAGAAGAGTGCGGGGCATGTAGCCCTCCAGTTCGTACAGCGAGAGCTGGGCGACGGGGTCAAGATCGGCATGCAGCTCGGGCAGACGCGCCACCGGGGCGGGCTGGAAGTCGGCAAGGAAGTCGGGATTGAGCACGCAGCGTTTCTCCCGCTCGTACATCTGGCAGCGCAAGGTGGCCAGCCGTTCGCTCTCGCTCAGAGCAGGGAGCATGAGATTGTGGCGGAACCGGTCGGGCAGAGCCCGCAGCGGCGCGAACAGTTGCTGGGGGAGGCAGGCTGCGAGCCGGTGCCGTCGGAAGTGGGGGTAGCCAGCAAACAACTCGTCCCCCGCCAGCCCGGTCAGCACCACCTTTACCTGTTCGG
>JABGQJ010000108.1 GCA_018648945.1 Victivallales bacterium | reverse complement strand
TCCAATTTGTATACGCCACTCTTGCCGAAGAAGATGTACAGGTGTTCGCCGTCTGTGGCCGGGGTGGGTGCAGCATAGCCGTGGTCGCGCACTTTCGTCGATTCCGGCAGCGTAGGTTCGATCTCTGTATTCCAGGCAATCTTGCCGTCGGCGCGATTCACGGAAACCACATGCAGACGCAACTGCGACATCTCAGGGGGCGGATTGCCACCCATGCCATAGCCGCTGTAGCAGGTCACGATCACCTGCTTGCCGACCACGATGGGGCTCGACGCACCCGCGCCGGGCATCTTGGCCTTCCACTTGAGATTCTCGGTCTCGCTCCAGGTCGTCGGCAGGCCCTTCGCCTGAGCCACCCCCTGCCCGCCGGGACCACGGAACTGCGGCCAGTCGGCCGCGCCAAGCAGAACACCAAGGGAGACACCACAGAGAGCAAGACGGAGTGGAGAGATAGCCATGGCACATTCACCTCATGCATGGAAGCGGTGGTACGGGAAAGGCAACCGAAGGCCGACCATGGCGGAAAGATGACACCACTTCAACCGCTTTTCCACAACGGGTGCATGACAGATTCGTCGGTTGGGCACATTCGCGTCTTACTTTCTTCACATCTAGATATATAGGCAGCTATATCCTCCGTGGCGCTGACGTCCCAGGGGAAGGCCCCGTACATTCCCTCGCCATCACGACTCTGACACGGAACGTCGATGGGCACGAGGGCTGACGCCTATGAGTTTCTGGAAGGCGCGGTTCATGTCTTTCGCGGTGGAGAATCCGGCAGCAGTCGCGATGTCTCGCAAGCAGCCTTTGGACGTTGCCAACATTGCCTTGGCCCGCTCCACTCGGAGTTGCCGCAGATACCCCAAGGGAGTGGAGTGGGCATGCTTTCGGAACAGCCGACACAGGTGTTCGGGTGAGACGTCCGCCACCTGAGCCACATCCTCCAGCGAGAGCGAATCGCCGAACTGTCTTGACATGAAGCGCTTGGCTGCGGCCACAGCCGGGTGTTTCTCGTCTGCCAGCTGGTCGTGGCTCCACGCGCCGAGGATAAGGAGGAGAAGCTCGGAAAGGCGCAAGGTCGCCGTGACCGTGCGTTCAGGTGTTCCCAGCACGCCCTCGGCCACGACCTGCCGAAATAGATCGATGGCGCGCAGAGCGTCCTTCGCAGGAAGGCGGACGGCGGACGGCAACACCCCCGGCGGCAACTCGGGGAAGCGGAACTTCGTGGTGAGTTTCTCCAAGGGGGCGGCCTGGGTCCCCCGTATTTCGTGAGTCTGGCCCGGGGAGGCAAGGAAGAACGTGCGGCGGTCGATCGCGGCGCGGACCTCTCCGACGGTGAAGACGCCTTCGCCAAGAACGTAGTGGTCGAGCTGGTAGAGCCCTGGATGGGCGTGGGCCCGGATGAACGTCTGGGGTTGCCGCCGGCGGTACTCAACGAGGTCAATCTGAGGCAGTGCCCGCCCGAGGCACTCCACCGCAACGGCAGCGGCACCGGGCTGAGTGGGAGATTGTGGCGCCAAGATATCGCTCATTTCATTACTGTAACTAGAAATGACGCACGGTCAACTTCAGGTTGTTATTCATGGTTGTATCGCCCATTCCTTTGCCTATAGTTAATGGGACTCCCTCAAGAAAAGCGACCAGTATGGCACCACGTGCGCTGAACTTGGCGCGTGGCCCAGTATGGAATCCAGGAGATGCATATGGAGTATCGGGATGTCGGCAAGACAGGCTGGCGCGTATCTGCCCTGAGTTTTGGCTGCATGCGGTTTCGGGACGGCGAGTCGGCAACGGCTGCCGTGCACAAGGCCGTCGAGTCTGGCGTGAACTACTTCGATGTGGCACCGGCGTACTGCGGCAGGCGCTCGGAGCGCTGGCTGGGAGATGCCATGTCGGGGCTTGACCGTAGCAACTTGATCGTGACGGCCAAGAGCTCACCCGGGAACGGCGGCGCGGAGCTCGGCGAGTACAACCCTGAGGCCGGGTTTGGCATCCGTACGGCGGACCAGGCTCGTCGGCAAATCGAGCGCTCCATGCAGTTGCTTGGAGTCGATCACCTGGACATGTACCAGTTCTGGGCGTTGCACAGCGAAGACGTGTTTCGGGAGGGGATACGCAAGGGAGGGTTCCTCGATGGGGTACTCAAGGCTCGCGAGGAGGGTCTCTTTGACTACATTGGCATGACCACGCATTCGGGCTCGGACGAGATTATCCGGTTCCTGAGGGAGTCGCCCTACGAGTTCGACATGGTGACTCTGCCCTTCCATCTCATGAACGCAGGTCGGACCGAGGCGATCGCCTATTGTGCGGAGCGTGGCATTGGGGTCGTGGCCATGAATCCCCTTGCGGGCGGACGGCTGGGCCACCCGAGCCCAGTTCTGCGCAGGCTGGCCTCCGACTGCGGCTTCGGGTCGCTGGTGGAGCCGGCCCTGCGCTTCGTGGCCCATACCCCCGGAGTCACGACTGCCCTCAATGGCATCACGACTGCGGAACATGCTGCCGAGGGGGCGGGTGGGGTCAGCAAGGGCCCCCTTCCCGAGGGCTCCTCGGAAGCGCTTCGGGAACGCCTTGATGAACTCTTAAGTACCGTGAACGCCAAACACCTGTGTACGGCTTGCGGCTACTGCGGCCAGTGCCCAATGGGAATCTTGATTCCCAACGCGCTGGAGGCCGGGACCAATCTGCGAATCCCCTCAATGGCCGCCGACGCTGCGGAGGTGGTCCGCAAGCAACTCGCATTGGCCGAATCTGGCTGGAATCCCAGCGAGTGTTCCGCATGTGGCCAATGCGAAGAGAAGTGCCCGAACAAGTTGCCGGTGGCGGAACTGATGAAGAAGGCTGCGGAGGTCTGGCCTACCCCATGACTTCATGCCATATCATCCACATCGGCACGCTCAGCATGAATCGCTTCTGGGGCGAGACGGAGCGCGTCCGCGAACCCAGCGCCACCTGTACGCTGATCGTGGCTGGCGGGCAGCGACTGCTTGTCGATCCGTCGCCCCATCCCGACGCCCTTGAGCGTGCCCTTGCTGACAGGACGGGACTGCGCCCCGCTGACATTGACCTCGTGTACCTGACCCATTTTCATGGCGACCACCGCTTCGGGCTGTCTTTGTTCGAGGACAGGCCGTTGCTGATGGCCGAAGCCGGCATAGCCGAGTGGATTGGCAGGTCCCCGGGGGATGCGGAACTGGCCGGCCGATTCTGTCCCGCTGAAGACCGTCTCCCGGCAGGAGTTGGGCTGCTGCACACTCCCGGGCACACCCGGCATCACTGCTCGCTGCGGCTCCAGACCCCACAGTGCATCGTTGTCGTGGCAGGGGATGCGGTGATGACCCGAGACTTCTTCGCGGCGAACGAGGGCTTCCACAACTCGGTGGACCCCGTCCAGGCTTCGGAGACCATCGCCATGATCCGCGCGACGGCCGATATGGTCATCCCGGGACATGACAATCTGATCCTCGCCAAGGAGGCGATCCCATGATGCCGACCGTGCGATTGGGCCGGACCGAGTTGCAGGTCACGCGTATCGCGCTGGGAGGGTATCCTTTCGGGGGAGTCAACCACGCCAGGGGGTGGGATCCGTTCACTCCGGAAGGGCGGCAGACGGCGATCCGTACCATCCATGCCGCTCTCGACGCGGGGATCAGCATCGTCGACACTGCACCGGGGTATGGCAACGGCAACAGCGAGAGCATCTTCGGAGAAGCAACGCAGGACCGTCGCGACGGGCTCGTGCTGGCAACGAAAGTCGGCTACAGAGGGACGCCTGACCAGGTGCGCCAGAGCGTTGAGGCATCGCTGATGCGACTGCGAACAGACGTGATAGACATCATTCAGTTCCACGGGGGGGCATACACTGGGGAAGAGGTCGATCACATCCTGAACCACGGGATGCTTGACATGCTGGAGCAGTTGCGGCAGGAGGGGAAGGTCCGCTTCCTGGGCTTCACCGTGGAGGAGCCTTGGACGGCTCGACCTTTGATCGCCAGTGGTCGGTTCGACGTCATGCAGGTCCGCTACAACCTGATCTACCAAGCGGCCGCCCTGCACGTGCTGGACCAGGCCCGGGAGGCCGACATGGGCATATCGGTCATGCGGCCGATGACCTCGGGAATCATGCAGCGACTGGCCAGCTACATCGCCTCGGAATGGCAGAGCGCCCAGGACATCTTCAAGGTGGCCCTGCGCTTTGTGCTCGCCGACAGTCGGGTCCATGTTGCCAATGTCGGTATGCGTTGGCCGGAAGAAGTCGCGGCCAACGTGGCTCTCGCCGAGACCTTCGTCCCCGCCTTCGACATGGCGCAGTTGCCGCGGATGACGGCGAAGATCTACCAGACCGACGACCAAGCATGTGCCCAAGACCAACCAGAGACGGGAGCCCGGGGAGGATGATGGCCGTAGGCAAGATCACTCCACGCGTGCTCATGGGACCGGGACCGTCGGATGTCCCTCCGCAGGCCCAACATCGGGCAGCAACTGAGCCAAAGAGGCAGGCAGGCCCCCATGCAGATCAAACGGATCGAGACCTTCGTCAAGGCGCCACACGTCTGTATCGTGAGAGTCACGACGGAAGATGGGCAGCAGGGCTATGGCCAGGCAGCCCCATTCAACGCAGACATCACCGCCATTGTTCTCCACCGCCAGGTGGCCCGCCACGCACTTGGCCGGGACAGCGAGGACATCGATGGGCTGGTCGACCAGTGCTTCGAAGGCAACTACAAGTTCCCCTGGTCCTACGTGAGTCGAGCCGTGGCTGGGATCGACACCGCGCTCTGGGATCTCCGAGGCAGACGGGCGGGAAAGAGCGTGTGCGAGTTGCTGGGCGGCCAGCCGCGGCCATTCCCCGTCTACGGCTCCAGTATGCAGCGGGGGATCAGGCCCGAGGAAGAGGCGGCGCGACTGGCGCGGCTGCGTGACAGCGTGGGGTACACCGCTTTCAAGGTCCGGATCGGCAGCGTGTGCGGCCACGACAAGGACCAATGGCCCGGGCGTACCGACAACCTGATACCGGCCGTGAGGAAGTCCGTCGGAGACGATGTCAGGATGCTGGTCGATGCCAACAGTTGCTACACCCCAGCGAAGGCCACCGAGGTCGGTCGGATGCTGGAGGACCACGGCGTCTGTCACTTCGAGGAACCATGCCCGTACTGGGAGTTGGAGTGGACGGCCAAAGTGACCCGGGCCTTGGCTCTGGACGTTGCCGGCGGGGAACAGGACGTGGATCTGGCCCAGTGGCACCGCATGATCGAGATGCGGGCCGTTGACGTCGTGCAGCCGGATGTGTGCTACCTGGGCGGTCTGACGCGTGCTCTCCGCGTTGCCAAGATGGCCGAGAAGGCAGGGCTCCCCGTGGTACCCCATTCCGCCAACCCCTCGATGGTCACTGTATTCGCACTCCACATGATGGGGGCCATCCCCAATGCGGGTCCATATGTGGAGTTCTCCATCGAATCTTCCAGCTGGACCGAGGCACTCTTCGAGCCGGTCCTGGAAGTACGCGATGGGAACGTGCAGATTCCGTCCGGACTGGGGTGGGGGGTCGAGATTGCTCCCGCCTGGCTGGCTGGGGCCGAGCACCAGGTTAGTTCGCAGTGAGCGTAACGCAGTCAAGGATCGCCAGCACCCTGACCGGGTTCGAGGATATGCCGAGCCGCTCGTCAGAACGCGTGGAGAATCTTCGGCAACGCGTGCGTGCGGCCATGGCTGTTCCGCCGGTCATATGGGAATGCCCTGCCAGGATCGATGACAGGTTCATGGCCGAGCCTCTCCCCGTGCGCAAGGCTCGGGCAATCGCCCTCAAGCTGGCGCAACTACCCACGGCCCTTTGGGCGGGGCAACTGCTCGCGGGATCTCTTACTCTCGAGGATCCGAGGCTGCATTCGGGCGATCCCAGGCACAATGCGGCCACAGACTTCCCTGGGTATCTGACGGCCAGCGAGGAGGCAGAAGTCAAGCGCAGGCACATCAGCTTGCAGTGTGCAGGACACATTGTTCCCGACTATCCGGTCCTGCTCGCTCAGGGACTGAATGGCATTCGCGGGCGGGCCGAAGCCCAGATGCAGAATGCGGCCAATCCCGCCGAAGCGGCGTTCCTGCGGTCCACCATCGTGGCCCTCGACGGGGTGAACGTGCTCGCGGAGCGCCTCGCGGCACAATGCGAAACAGATGCCGGGCAGGCGGGTGATACTGATCGACGGGCCGAGCTGCTACAGATGGCGGAGAATTTCCGGCAGTCGCCCGCTGGCCCTGCTGGGACCTTCTGGCAAGCCCTGCAGTCCGTTTGGCTCCTGCACATGGTCTTCCATTCGACCATGAACCGCAACGCGCTGGGGCGTGCCGACCAGTACCTGTGGCCTTTCCTCGAAGCAGATCTGCGCGAAGGCCGGCTGGAAATGCTCCGGGCAGTCGAACTGGTCGAGTGTTTCTGCCTCAAGTTCAACGAACGTGCCCGCACCTTGGACGAGCAACGCTCCGAGAATCGCGACATGGTCGAACCAGAGACGCGTCCCGTCTCGTCCCGGCGGCGTTCTTCCCAAGTCGGGGCCGACCGCGACCGGATCGATGCGGTCAACCACTGGCTCCAGAACATCATCATCGGGGGGCTCACCCCGGATGGCGGCGATGGCACGAACCCTGTCACCCACCTCCTGCTGCGCGCGTACGAGCGGAATCAGATGACCAATCCGCTGGTAACCGTACGTCTGCACAGCGGAACCCCCGATGCCTTGCTCACGGCAACCTGCGAGGTGCTCAAGGCGGGCGGCGGGATGCCCGCTCTGTTCAATGACGAGATTCTGGTGCCGGCGTTGGAGAAGATGGGGATTCCTTGCCCGGATGCCCGCGACTACACCAACGATGGCTGCTGGGAGGTGATCATTCCTGGCCGAACCGACTTCCGGTTCATGAGGCTCAGTCTCCTCCTCTGTCTGGAATGGGTCCTGAACCGAGGGCACTCACTGGTCGTCGATGCCCCAAAGGGGGAGGCTGGGACGCCGCTGTCGCACGGTGTGGATACCGGTGATCCCGCCACCTTCCAGAGCTTTGAGGAGCTCTGGAAAGCCTTCCTCAGGCAACTGGATGCGATGGCGGGAAGAGCGGTCTCCGACGTCGTGGCCTCCTTGGACACGCGTAGCGAGTTCGCCCCCACTCCGTTGCTCAGCGCCCTCATTGACGGGACGATCGAGAAGCGACGCGATCTGACCGCCGGTGGGGCCAAGTTCCGCACATACGCCCTGATCGGCGAAAGCGGGGCCCACACGATCGACTCCCTCGCCGCCATCCGGAGTGTGTGTTTCGAGCAGGGCCTTGCGTCACTCGCCGAAGTCCGAGACGCGATGAGGGCCAACTTCGTCGGCCACGAATCGCTGCGCGCCAAGCTCCTGGCCGGGCCGAAGTATGGCAACGACGATCCCGAGACCGATGCCTTGGGGCGCGCCTTGGTGGATGCCTTCACCGGTACGGTCCGAAGGCATGCAGCACCACACGAGGACCAGGTGAAGTGCCCGTGCGGCATGGGAACGTTTTCCTGGTACGTGGGGATCGGTCAGGGACTTGGGGCATCGCCGGACGGGCGTCGTTCGGGCGAACCGGTTTCGTCGAACTTCTCGCCGGCCCTCGGTCGAGACGTCAGGGGTATCCCCAGCGCCATCCTATCCTATTCCGGCATGCCGCACATTGACCTGGCGGCTGGCGGCCCGCTCGACCTGCGCCTGCCTCGTCACTTCGTCCCAGGCGCACAGGGAACGGAGAAGATGAAGGCTCTCGTCCGTGGCTTCGTGGATGCCGGCGGGGCCATGTTGACTCTGACAGTGGCCGACACCGAGGAGCTTCTAGCCGCACAGCAGGAGCCCGACCACTACCGGTCGCTTCGGGTCCGCATGGGCGGATGGTGCGCGTTTTTCACGTTGCTCAGCCTGGAGCAACAGGATCACCAGATCCGCCGACAAGGAGGCCGTTTGTCTTGAACGATCCCAAGATGGCTCCGTCGCCCAGTTCACCCACAGCGTGCCACTCGCCCAGCCAGGACGTGACGGGGCGGGTCTTCGATATCGACACGTTTGCCGTCCACGACGGCCCGGGCATCCGCATGGCCGTCTACCTGAAGGGCTGTCCGTTGACCTGCCGATGGTGCCACAGCCCGGAGTCCCAGGAGCTGGCGTCCGAAGTCATTCTGGCTCGGGATCGCTGTGCGTTCTGCGGAGCCTGCGTCCAGGCCTGTGAGCAGGGACACCATCGCGTGACTGCCAGCACCCATATCTACGGAAGGAACGGCTGCGTCATCTGCGGGGCCTGCGTCGCGACCTGCCCGACTGGCGCACTTTCTCGCCGTGGCGAGGACGTGGCAGCCTCGGAGATCATTGGCAGGGCGGTCCGGATAGAGCCGTTTTTCCGGCATTCCGGCGGCGGCATCACATTGTCAGGCGGGGAGGTGACGATGCAGGCAGACTTCGCCGCCGCTGTGCTCGCCGGATGCCGAGAGCAGGGCATACACACGGCCATCGAGACCTGTGGAGCATGCGCCTGGGAAACACTTGAGCGGCTGGCGGACCTCTGTGATCTGGTTCTCTACGACATCAAACTCATCGACGACTCCGCACACCGGGAGTGGACCGGGGCGGATAACGCGCGCATCCTGGACAATGCCCGCCGTCTTCCCCCGGAGCGGGTCCAGGTGAGAGTGCCGCTGATTCCGGGGATCACGGACACCGATGCCAACCTGGCAGGCATCTTCAGCTTCATGCGTGATGCGGGGCTAGCCAAGGTCGGTGTTCTGCCATTCAACCCCGCCAGCTCGGCCAAATACGAGTGGCTCGATAGGCCCTTCGCCATCACGGTCGAGCCACAGAGCCCAGAACGACTGAACGAGATCGTCCGCATGGGCACAGAAGCAGGACTCCAGATCGAGGTCGTCTGAGCCGGCTCCCCAGGAGAACGTATATGCCACCAACAGCAGTAGAGACGCGCCAGGCAGGGGTATGGGGCCGGTTTGACGCCCTGCGGGGCCATCTCTACGAGCAGTTCCAAGGCATCCCGTTTGATCCGGATACAGGCCTCCCTCCGGAACGGCTCCAGCAGGCGGTCGATGATTACCTCGCCGAGCACCCCGACATGCCGCGTGTCCTGCAACGGGCCCACGCGTATCGCCTCGTGGTCACCCGTGCGCAGCTCTGTATAGATCCTCAGGACTGGTTCGTGGACAAGCTCAACCACGGGGGCATCCTGTGCCGTCTCCGGGAAGGCTGGCTGCACGAAGCCCAACGCGGTCCGATCCGGGAGGAGGCGGAGTGGTGTGATCGCGCCCTGAAACTCGGGCTTTGCCGTGCGGGGATCGATCTCGGACACATCTCCCCGGGCTGGCAGAACATGTTCCGCAGGGGGCTGACAGGGCTGATCACAGAAGCCGAGCAGAGCCGAGCGGCGCACGGGCGCGATCTCACTGCTTCCCAAGCAGCCTTCTACGAGGCGGTGGCAATCGTCTACCGGGCGACGATCGCCCTGTCTCAGCGGTTCGCGGCGCTCGCGGCGTCCATGGCTTCCAGCCACCCCGAGCACCGGGAACGACTCACTGCGGTAGCCGCGGTGTGCGCACACGTTCCGGAGGACAGGCCCCGGACCTTCCACGAAGCCCTGCAGTTCGCCTGGCTCATGCACGAGTTGATCGAGATGGAGGGTGAACTGGTGCGCTCGATGGGGCACTTCGACCGGACCTACTATCCCTACTACCAAGCCGACATCGAGGCAGGCCGTCTGACTCGCGAACAGGCCAAGGAGCTCATCAAGTTCTTCTGGATCAAGTGGTACTCCCGTACGCGCGGGGTGCAGAACGGCAAGAACTTCCTCTTCGGGGGACAGCATGCCGACGGCAGCGACGTCACCAACGAACTCACCTACGTTGCCTTGGAAGCCTACGAGGAACTGAATGCGCCAGACCCCAAGTTGTCGGTCCGCTTCTTCCCCGGCACCCCGGACAGACTGTACGACCGAGTGCCCGATCTCATCCGGAAGGGGCACAACTCATTCGTCCTGATGAACGATGTGCCCGCCGTGGAGGGTGTCGTTCGGCAGGGGAAGTCATTGGCGGATGCCCGCACCTTCCTGCCCATTGGTTGCTATGAGCCCGCCGTTGACGGCAAAGAGGCAGGCTGCACGATGAACATCATCGTCAACTTGGCCAAACCCATCGAGCTCGCCCTGCACGACGGCATCGATCCGCGCAGCGGCCAACGCGTCGGCCCGGCAACGGGGCTACCCGAGTCCTTTGTCAACTTCGAGGCATTCTACGCTGCCTACGCGCGGCAGTTGGACCACATCGTCGAACGTGCCGTCGCCTGTACCGCAGTCCACGAGGCGCAGTGGCCGCAGATCAACCCGTCTCCCCTGATCGCCGGGACGATCGACGACTGCCTGGCCCGCGGCAAAGACATCGGGGAGGGCGGCGCACACTACAATTCGGTGGGCTGCGTCGGGGTCGGATTGGCCAACGCGGCGGACTCGCTGCTCTCGGTCAAGCAGGTGGTCTTTGCAGATCATGGGATGTCCCTGCCCGAATTCGTCGCCATGCTGGACACAGACTACGCGGGGAGGGAGGCGGAGCGGCAGCTCATCCTCAAACAGGTTCCCAAATGGGGCAATGGGCACCCCGAGGCCGACGGGCTGGCCAAGAGGGTGAGTGAGACCTACTGCGGCCGGGTCAACGCGCTGGTCAACGGTCGGGGCGGCCCGGTTCAAGCTGCGTTGTTCTCGCTCAACCACCGCATTCACTTTGGTCGGGATACCGGTGCCTTGCCGGACGGCCGCAGAGCAGGGGAATCGCTTTCGCCGGGAGTGGGCCCCATGCCGGGGATGGACCGGAAGGGGGTCACGGCCCTGCTGAAGTCGGCCGGCGGACTCGATTACGTGGCCACCCCCAACGGCGCGGTGTTGGATGTCACATTGCACCCGTCGGCCGTGCGGGGCCGGGAAGGCCTGCAAGCGATGGTCGGGCTCATCAAGACCTTTTTCTCCATGGGCGGGTATGCGCTGCAGTTCAACGTCTGCGATGCGGAGACGTTGCGGGCGGCTCAGCAAGAGCCCGAGAAGTATGCCGGACTACAGATTCGCGTGACCGGCTGGAGCGCGCACTTCGTGACGTTGCCCAAAGACCAGCAGGACCACTTTATAGCCTTGACAACCCATCGCGTATGAGGATGGCCAACAATGAAGATCACAGACGTCCAAGCCACTTCGGTCAAGGGATTCAAGCAATGGAACTACGTCCGGATCCTCACCGACGAGGGGATCACAGGGTTGGGGGAAGCCCATCCTGGGGTGGGTGTCGTGGACGTTGTGGTCAAGCAACTGCGTTCGACGCTGATCGGCAAGGACCCGCGGGACGTTGAGCCCCTCTACACCCAGATGACCCGTTCGGCCCGGGCTAGGTCCGGGGTCGTTCTGGCCGCCATCGGCGGGGTGGAGTGTGCCCTCTGGGACCTGCTTGGGAAGGCGCTCGGGGTGCCGGTCTACCGGCTCATCGGGGGCAAATACCGTGATCGGATCCGGCTCTACGCAGACGTGGGAAGGGGCAAAGGAGGGGAGAACACGCCCGAAGCCTGGGCGGCCCGCGCCCGAGAGGGAGTCGCTGACGGCTACCAAGCCATCAAGTTCGATATCGACAATTCCGCCAACGAGCTGCGGCAGGACGCCGTGAACCACGAACTGTCAACTGCGGAACTGGCGAAGATGACCTCTCTCGTGGCGGCGGCTCGGGACGCCATCGGTGATGGCATCGACCTCTGTATCGACTGTCACGCCCTGCACAGCGTCCATTCCGCGACCAAGCTTCTCCGGCTGCTCGAGCCGTTCAATCTCATGTTCCTCGAGGACCCCGTGCCGAACGAGAATGTGGAGGCGATCGCCAACGTGACGGCATCGACCTCGATCCCAATCTGCACGGGGGAGTTCCTCTGCCGCCGGGACGGGTTCAGGGAGCTCATCCAACGCCAGGCCTGTGACATGTTGCACGTCGATGTATCGGCCACAGGGGGGATTCTGGAAGCGAAGAAGATCGCGGATCTCGCCGATACCTACTGCATGCCCTTTGCGGCCCACAACATCACCTCCCCGGTCGGCGTGGCCGCATCGGCACACGTCTGCGCCGCGATCCGCAACTTCATTGTGATGGAACTGCCATACCACGAGCACCAGACGCCCTGGCGCTGGGACCTGGCCGTAACGGACCAGCCGCTGCTGCAGGGCAATGAATTCGTCGTCCCAGACAAGCCGGGCCTCGGCGTGGAACTGAACGAGGACGTGGTCCGCGCGCACCTTGCTCCGGGCAATGGTTTCTTTGGAGAAAACGGATGATGGCGCCGACCGAAACAGCCATGTCCCCCAGCCAGCAGATCCGAGAACTGCCCGACCGCCCACGGGTGACGGACCTGCGCGGAAGAGTGCGCAGCGCCATGCAGGCCCCCCCCGCAAAATGGGACTGCCCAGCCTGCATCGATCCCGCCGACATGGCGGAGCCGATTCCGGTGCGGAAAGCCCTGGCAATTGCCTTGAAACTGTCCGAGATGCCGACCGACCTCTGGGATGGCCAGCTATTGGCCGGGTCCATGACTCTCGAATCGCCCCGCCTGCACGCTGAACACGGGTTCCCCCGCTACCTCACCGAGGATGAGATCCACGACGGCCGCGCCAAAGGCTGGAATACGGGGTGCTTCGGGCACATCGTACCCGACTACCCGGCGCTTCTGCAACGGGGACTGGTGACCATCAGGGACGAGGCCCAGGCGCAAATGGCAGGCGCGGAAACGGACGCGCAACTGGCCTTCCTGCGCTCTGTTGTGATCGCGCTGGATGGTGTGCTGGACTTCGCGTCGCGCTTGGCCGCCCACTGTGATGGGGAAGCGCAGGGGCACTCCGATTCCACCCGGGCTGCCGAGCTCCGGCAGATGGCTGCCGATCTGCGCCGGGTGCCCGCTCTTCCTGCCCTCACCTTCCGTCAGGCCCTGCAGTCGGTGTGGTTGCTGCACATGGTCTTCCATTCCACGATGAACGGCAACGCCATCGGACGCCTGGACCAATACGCCTGGCCTTACCTGCAAGGCGATCTGCAGGTGGGTAGGCTGGACTGGGCTGCCGCTGCTGAACTCGTCGCCTGCTTCTGCCTGAAGTTCAACGAGCGGGCCAAGGCAACCCACGACCAGGCCCCAGAAGCGCGCGTGCCCGAGAAGCGGGATGCGTCCCGCCGCACGCGTCATTACACATCGTCTCAGATCGGCACCCGGCGGGATGGCCTGGACGCCACCAACCACTGGCTACAGAACATCGTGGTCGGCGGGCTGACCCCAAACGGCGACGACGGCACCAACCCGCTTGCCTACCTGCTCCTGGAAGCCTACCGCCGGAACGAGATGACCAATCCCCTGCTGACTGTCCGCCTGCACAAGGACTCCCCGGAGGAGCTTCTCGCCTACAGCTGCGACGTGCTCAAGGACGGCGGGGGCATGCCGGCCCTCTTCAATGACGACCAGATCATCCCAGCCCTCGAACGCATCGGCATACCCGCCCCCGACGCCCGCGATTACACGAACGATGGCTGCTGGGAAGTGATCATCCCGGGACGCACCAACTTCGGTTTCCAGCGCCTGAGTGCGATGCTCTGCCTGGAGTGGGTCCTGCAGCGCGTCCAAGCCAGGATCGACGGTGCGCCGACGGGACCGGACACGGGAGATCCGCGCGAGATGACGAGCTTCCAGGAGGTCTTCGAGGCCTGGGAACGGCAGCTCGACCACATGATCGGCTGCACGATCGACCGGGTAGCCCGGACCATCGACGACCGCAGCAACCTGGCTCCTGTCCCCCTGCTCAGCGCCCTCATCGCCGGGTGCATCGACTCGCGAAGGGACATGACCGCTGGCGGCGCGGCGTTCCGCACCTTCGCCTTGCTGGCCGAGAGCGCCGCCCACTGTATCGATTCGCTGGTCGCGATCAAGACCGTGGTCTTCGAGACGAAGGCCGCCACAATGGCCGATCTCTGCGACGCGCTGGACGCAGACTTTGCGGGATATGCACACCTTCGCTCCCTGCTGGAGGCGGCCCCCAAATACGGCAACGACGACCCGCGCGCGGATGACCTGGGACGACAGGTCGTGAAGGCCTTCACCGAGGGTACTGCCAGACACGCGGCCAGGCACGCAGCCAGCATCACATTCTCCTGTGGCGTCGGCACCTTCTCCTGGTACGTGGGGATCGGCGAGGGACTTGCCGCCTCGGCCGACGGCCGGCATGCAGGGCAACCGGTCTCCTCCAACTTCTCGCCTGCCCTCGGCCGTGATCACCTCGGAATCCCCGGTGCCATCCTGTCCTACGCTCGCATGCACGACGAGAACCTGTCTGCAGGCGGACCGCTCGATCTGCGCCTGCCCCGCAGGCTGGTCCACGGGACCAAGGGAGCCGAGCGAATGACCGCGATTCTCAGGAGCTTCGTGGAAACGGGCGGGAACATGATGACCCTGACCGTCGCCGATACCGGGGAGCTGAAAGCCGCCCAGGGCGATCCGGAAAGCCATGGCTCTCTGCGAATCCGGATGGGTGGGTGGAGCGCCTTCTTCACCATGCTGAGTCGTGAACAGCAAGACCACCAAATCCGGCGGCAGGGAGGGTAACGCTATGAAGCGTGAGGAATGGAATCTGTGACGGCAAACCCCATTTCCAGTGTTTCCATCGTTGCCGGAGCTGACATCGGACCCGCGGGCCGACATGGAATCAGCAGACTCTCAAGATCGCTTGCAGCCCGTCGTATTCGGACGGAGGCATTGACCGCCACCGACCCAATATCGGGGGTACAGGCGGTCATCGTGGGCTGTCCGGTGCCTGGCAGCCTCGTCGCCGACCTGCTCGGGGAACAGCGGGCGGCTCTCTCGCCAGAACCGGAATCGCTGCTCCTGGCGCGCACCCGCTGGCGCTGCAAGCCCTCCTGGCTCGTGGCGGGTTCGGATGACCGCGGGCTGATGTACGCACTGCTGGATATGGCCGACCGTGTGGCGTGGGCAGAGGATCCCACCGACCCGTTCAGCGAGGTACGGGAGACAGCCGAGTGTTCCGCTGTGTCCGAACGTGCCCTCTCCGTCTACACGATGCATCGGAAGACGTGGGAGGAGCGCCTCTTCAACGAGGACTACTGGGAACGGTATCTCGACATGCTGGCGAGAAACCGGTTCAACGGCTTGGTCGTGATCTTTGGGGACGAGAATGG
>JABGQJ010001079.1 GCA_018648945.1 Victivallales bacterium | reverse complement strand
AGCATGTTGACGCCTTTCGTTCACTACGAGACAGAGGAACCGGTGGTGCGTCTGACCTTTGGCCATGCGCCAACCCATGCCTCATTCCCGACCAAGGGCGGGGTGGTGGCGCGGGCTCTCGATCACCCGAATGCTCTCTCAGACTTCGCGCGTACGGCGACGGCGGGCTGGTTGCTGGTGTGGGAGGCCGGTGTTTCCCATCCACTGCTACTGGTTTTTGAGAAGCGTCTGGGGTTTTTCGTTGAGGTGGCCGATGGTGCAGCCATGGCTCTTGTTCTCCGGGCACCGGAGCACGTGGGCACATTCCTTGCCGGGCACCCCTTCGGAGTCGAACGTGTGGACAGCACGGGCTGGCTGACCGGTGTGCCCAGAGCAGCGGCCAAGCGCACGGCGTTTTGGCACCGGGCGGCACTGGCCTTTCCCGTGGGCTGCGACGAGGTCTTCCGGTTGGATCGGGCGGCAGGGCGGGTCCGGATCGCCAATCGGTTCCGCTATCTCGTTGTGGAGGATGCCTGGGGAACGCGTCCGAAGAAACTGGCGGTCCTGCCGCCCTTGATCGGGTATGCACTGGACCGAAACCTGCTGGTCGCCGACTGCTCGCGAGTGAGGGATACGGGATTGCCGACCAAGTACGGCATGCTCAAGGTGGTGGAGGACAGCGAGGCCCTGGCATATTCTCTGCCGATGGCGCCCGAGGAGCGGTTTGCCTATGTGAACAGCGCGGACGAGCCGGATTTGTCCGCGTATATCAACCGACAGTTCGAGAACGGCGTGCGTTGGTCGTGCGGCGGCCATGTGCCGTACGAGGACTGGAAGGTCGAGCAATCGCGCCAGGGCCTCAACTACCGGAACATCGATCCCTTTTCCTGGAGCTTCGGCTTGGCCACGGCGTTGCAGGGGAGGGTGTTCCTCAACGATGCCAACCGCGAGAAGCTTGCCGAACGGGCGAGCCGCCGCTTCAGCGATCCCATCGAGAGGCATCAGTACAAGACCTTTGCGCGGTATCGCGAGGAGCCCTTTTCCGGAACCCGCTATCCCGTGCTCTTCAACTCCTTCTACCCAAACAAAACCCGATACGCCGGCACATTCGGCTCCAGGGTCATCTATGGCGACGAGAACGAAGCTAGCACGCTGACGCTCATGCTGGGCTACTTGCACGCCGTTCAGCTTGGCAACGCAGGGCTCGTGCGGGCCAACTGGTCGTACTTCAAGCAGGCCGCACGGATGATGCTCACGACTGATGATTGGGCCGCGCATGCCAGCGGTTGTCGCGAGTATTCTGCCGGGGCGTGGCTCGATATGCTGAACTGCGAGTACCCCGGCATGGTCTACTACGCCCGCGTCGCGGAGATCGCGGGTGACACCGCCGCCGCCGAACAGGGCTACTACCGGGCGGCCAAACGGATGCTGCCAACGCTGATGCGGCTTTCCTTCCACGAGTATGCCAATCGCTATCGACTGGCGCCGTTCGAGGCGCGGGTGGTCTTCGGCTTCAACGAGCCAGATGGCCCGCTGGCCGCCAAGGCTCACCTCGATGGCTTCAACTGCGCCGGGGCCATGGATCTGACCGATTTCTCCCAGGCCACCTGCTTCCCGCTGCTTGCGCTCTATGCCACGTATGCGCCCGAAACTGTTCAGGAATACCTGGACGAAGTGGTGCGGCCCTCGTTCCTCCAGAACGGGAAGTGGAGCTTCCATTTCCCTTACGTGAAGGCATTTGCATTCCTCGGTGCCTCGTCCGACGATCTGCGCAAGATGGTCGGGGACGTGGATGAACTCCGTGGCGAGCGGGCGCGCAACGACTGGCCGGGCATGCGGCAATGCGACGAGGTGGGAGCCGCCATCTTCCGCCTGCGTCCGGACGTCTACGTGGCTTCCCATGCTCCCGCCGCCCTGCTCGACGCCATCTATGCCGACGCCGATGGCCGCGTAGAACTCACGCTGGAGGCACCGGAGGAGGATACTCTCCTCAAGCTGGTCTGTCGGCGACCGATCTTGGACGTGGCATGCAATGGACGTGACGTGCCGAAGCGTCGCTGGACCCACCAAGGCGAGCTCTTCACCGTGTCCTTGCCGAAGGGCCGCTCGCAATGGCTGCTCCGACTTGGCACCGGCACCGTGCAACCAGAAGCGCCGAAGCAGCGACTCTGGGGCTGGCGAGGAACGAGAAGGCAAGCAAAGGGGCTGTTCCCAGCCCGCCCGTGACCGGCGGTCCCGCCGGCATTGTCCTCGACTCCGATCCGCCCGGACTGGCCAACGTCCCCTATGCTGGTCTGCGCTGGGGGTAGCTGGACATAGGCTGCATCCTGT
>JABGQJ010001078.1 GCA_018648945.1 Victivallales bacterium | reverse complement strand
GGCCTTGCGGGAGGAGAGATCGCCTCTCCAAAGGCTACGATTGATGTTGGATGCCTCGTAGGACAGCCGCACGTAGTCCCCGCGGAAGAGATCCCTTGGGTCGATCGGGGCGCTACGCAGTTTGACCGCCTGTCCACCGTGCAGAACCGCCTCGCGTTGGCCGGCCATGAAGCCGAGAACGAGGACCTGCAAAGATGCCGCCGCAAGTATGATCCATTGACGCATCATTCTCCCTCCTCATCCAACCTGCTGCCCCGGGCGTAGCAGATTCCCTCGGCAAACAGCGCGCCTCCCACCAGCAGGAACACCAGGCCCCGAGCGACCAGGCTCTGCAGCAGATCCACATAACGGGCCCCCGCCACGAAGACGAGCAGGATCGCCCCGTAGGCGACTTTACTCACAGCATGTTTCTTCACGCCCCGCGCCATCAGGCTGGCGATGTGGGCCAGGAGGATCAGGTTGAACGGCCCCGCCGCCACCCACTCGTCGACGTGACCCGGGACTGCAGTGAGGGCGTAGGCGGCCAGTAACGCCCCGGGTACGAGCCACAGATCAACAGGGACACGGTCCTCTCTCTCAGCGGGTGGCAAGCGCAGAAGCAAGGCCAATACCACGACCCACACGCCGAGCGCGGCGATCCCGGGCGTGATCCAGTAGGCCGCCAGCGCCCCCCAGTAGGCCATCGTCGCGCCTGCCGTTGGCAGACGCATCTCCAGCAGCTCCTCGGCAGCGTCACCGAAGCTGAGGATGTAGACCAGAATCATGTAGGTGGTAATGGCCAACACGTGGTACACCTTGCCAAACTCGGGCGCCTTGCCCGACGTCCGGTGGACCGCTCCCACACCTGCCGCGAGCACCACGTAGGCAAGAAGGGAGATGAAGATGGTCTTCTCATTGGTTGCCACACCGGTCACGAACGCGACCGTGAAGGCCCCCGCCACCAGAAGAACTGCCAGGAGGACCCGGGAACGCTCCCGGTACGCCAGCGGCAGAAGGGCCCCGAAGAGCAACGGTAGGGCCAGGTGCGTCGCCGCATTGAACTCAGCGGCTTCAGTGCCTGCCCACACCGCGAACAGGGCGGCCGCCATGACCCCCTGGAACACGGACGGCAGGGCCCAGGCCAGCAGTAGAGCCCCGAACCCCCAGATGAGGAACGCCGTCGGGAAGTGCTCCTGGATATGGTAGATCTGGGCGATAAGCCAGATTCCGCCCCCGAAGAACATGGTGCCGGCGACAGTCAACGACTCCCCGACGGCTTTCATGCGCGGATGACGGAGGAACAGATAGATGCCCGAACCGTGGAGTGCGATCAACGCGGTGAGGATCATGCCCAGTTTGGCCGCCTTGGGCATGGCCGCCCAGTTGTAGGCAAAGAGCAGGATCACGCCGAGCCCGACAATCACCGCGCCGAGCCCGGAGAAGATGATGACGGCCCACGGCCTGGCGGCCTGGGGGGCAGGATAAAGCGCCTGGATCGCCTGTGCCTGTTCCTCCTGGATAAGCCCTTCCTTCACCCAGCGCGCGCTCTCTGTGCGCAGCCACCGAACCGCCCTGTTTATGTCCATGTCTCGCTGCCTCTGTGTATCACCTTGAGAGGGCCTGTTGGCCGTTGGCGTGGATCCAGCGAAGCTCCTCGGTTGGAAACGAACTCTCGCGCTGCACGGTCCAGCAACCATGCATGGGGCTCGTTGACCAGGACCGCATCTTCCAGGAGATACAGACGGCCCAGGTGAAGGATAGGGAGTTGCTTTCCGAGCACTGGCAGGAAGATAGCCGTAGGGGTAGGGGATGCAAGGATTTGGGTGGGGTTCGGGTCTGGCATGATGGGGCTTGTGGGCTGGCCAGTGGCGATCCCGACACTCCTTGGCGCGGCCCTCGGCACCTGGCTGGACAAGCGCCATTCGGGACCCCACTCCTGGACCCTGATGCTGCTGATCATCGGCTTGATGATCGGCTGCGCAAATGCCCGGCGCTGGGTATCCAAGGAAGACAAGGCCATGCGGGACGAAGAGGAGGCCAAAAGAACCCGTCCCCAGGCTCTTTAGTTTAGGGTGTTGCCCGCAGGCAGGCGCACGTGGAAGGCGGCCCCGTTGCGGGTGACGGGCTAGTCGTTCACATGGATCATGAGGGAGCACCGATTCCCCCCAACCACCACAAGCCTTGACTTGATCGGCGAGGCCAACACATTACAGGCTACGTTTCCTGTCGGAGAGTCTCGCCCCGTATGCAAGCTGATTCACCATCCTGCTGCCCCACTCTCGCCCGCCCGCTCGTGCTGGTTGGCGGGGCGGCCTTGCGTGTGCTCGCCCGCACGGGCCGGATGG
>JABGQJ010001077.1 GCA_018648945.1 Victivallales bacterium | reverse complement strand
TATGAAAACCGCCGTCGGTATCGACCCATCCTGGGTCCTCACCCACCCCAGTGGCGCCCGTTACCTCAAGCCACCCGCCTCCCACTACTTCGACGCCGAGAACGGCAAGGGTTGGTACGGCCTGGGACAGCCGCTGACCGATGAGACCCTCGCCCACCTCCAGGCCTACGCTCGTACCCTCTACCACGAGACCGACCTTGCGCTCTGCGCGAAGTTCGGTGGCGCCTTCTGTTCCCACCAGCCCGAGTTCCTTATGGACTTGCTCCTGGAACCCGCCAAGATGCAGGACCGCCTGGCCCGACAGTGCGATGGCCTGATCGCGAAATACACCCGCCTGCACCAGGCCCTCGGTGACTTCACCTTCTGCGTGGTCTTTGCCGACGACCTTGGGGCGCAAAACGCCCCCATGCTGAGCCCCGACCTGTTCCGCGAAGCCATTGCCCCCCACTACCGGCGCTTTGCCGAGTGGCTGCACAGCCACACCGACTGGCAACTCTATCTGCATAGCTGTGGCGCGATCGAGCCCCTCATCGAGACGCTGATCGAGTGCGGCGTGGACATCCTGAACCCCATCCAGACCTCTGCCGTTGGCATGGACCCCGCCGAGCTGAAGCGGAAGTATGGGGGCCGTATCGTCTTCTGGGGCGGGGGTTGCGATACCCAAAGCGTTCTTGGCTTCCGTTCGCCCGAAGAGGTGGCCGAGCACGTGCATGACCGCCTGAGGATCTTCGCCCCCGGCGGCGGCTTCGTCTTCAATCAGGTTCACGTCATTCAGCCCAATGTCCCCCCCGACCAGATCTGCGCTATGTTCGACACCGCGCAGCGCTTTGGCACCTACCCCATTCACTGAGATCCCACAAACAGAGAGAGACAGTCATGGACTACAGTTATCGGTTGATCGTGGTGGCGACGGCGGTATTGGTGCTCGGCACGCGCCTGGAGGCAGCGATCGAGATCGACGGGAAGATGGGGGATTGGGCACCGGCGATCACCTACGAAGTCCCGACCGCGTTGCGCGAGCAGGCCCTCTCGCCATTCGGCCAGGTGAATCGGCTTGCGGTGGCCCACGACGACGAGTTCCTCTACTTCCGGGTCGATTTTGCGGAGGCACGCCCCTTCGCCGACAGCAAACAAGCGGCGTTCAAGCCGAAGTATTGGGGGAACCGTCGCTACATCGAGCTGGATGTGGATGGCGACAGCAAGGTGGACTACGTCACCACCATGCACCCCGGCAAGAGAAAAGGGCTCAACAACTGCTACCTGGTCGATCACCGCGACGGCAAGCCCAAGACCTACCTGTGGTACGAGGGGCACAAGCAGTGGAGCGGCATCCGCGGGCACTACGCCGCCGACGGCAAGAGCGTGGAGATTCGCGTCCCCCGCCTTCCCCTGAAAATCACGACGAAACTGATCGGCATACGCGTGCAGATGCAGATTCGCGATGGGTTGAAGGGCGACAACGCCTGGCACAACACGCGCTACCCCACCGACACCACCTTCTACCTGTACGACCTGGAGAAGGGCGCCAGGATCGAGGCGGGAGCTAGCGCTGCCAAACGCAGCATCACCATGCGCCCAACCAAGACCCCGCCCGTGCTGGACGGCATGCTCAACGATGCCGCATGGCAGACAGCGGCCCCCCTTACCGGTTTCATCACCAATCGCGGGGCGCAGGCGGCAACCATGAAGACGGAGGCATCCGTCACCTTCGACACAACCCACCTCTACATCGGCGTGCGAGCATTCGACAAGGATCTGCCTGGTCTCGTGACCAAGGCGACGGTGGCCGAACCGTCGCGAGTCTATGGCGATGACGTGATCGAGATCTTCATCGACCACCATCACGACCAAGCCAGCTTCCTCCATCTCGGGGTCAACGCCATCGGCACGACCGCCGCCCAACTGGTCGTCGTCCGTGCGAGCCAGCGCAAGACGCTGAACATCCCGTCGTTCGTCAAGGCCGCAGTGGGCATGGAGAAGGGCGCCTGGGTCGTGGAGCTGGCCATTCCCTTCGCCAATTTCGCCGCCCCGCCCCAACCAGGCGAGACCTGGGGCCTGAATGTGAATCGTGGTGCCCCACGTAGCCGCGAGTATTCCAGCTGGGCCGGCGTGCAGGGCGCGTTCCTGCAGCCCAAGGGATTTGGGCTGATGGTCTTCCCTTCTACAACCGGCTTGTCCGTGACCAGCCGCGGCTTGGTTGCCCGAGCGGGGAATGCGGACCAGAGCAATGCTTTGCGCGGTGCGGTCGCGGCGACCGCTGCCGGCAAGCTGACCGTCCGGGCCGTCAACCGCATCGGCAAGAAGACCACCGGCGAGACCCAACGCTC
>JABGQJ010001076.1 GCA_018648945.1 Victivallales bacterium | reverse complement strand
GGGATACGTTGTTGGTGTTGGCCTATTGGTTAACGACCGCGATGTTCGCGACAACGCTGCTGGTATGGCAAGAAATGGTCATACTGAATCCGCCTTGACTCTCACATCAGATGGCAAGGGCTGTTACAACAACCCACAAGCCTGGCCAGCGATGTTGCTTTGGGATTAGCCGGGCGGGTCAGGATCCTGGGAAGAGGCCCATGCACGGCAGACCAAGCCAACTCCACCCACCCCAAAAGCACCCCCGCTACGAGACTACGTGCACCCGGAAGACGGGCTCGACGGGGCGGGCTACCCGATGTGGTAGGCAATGACATTGCGGGGTGGCGGCAACCCAGGGCGATGCACTGGGCGAGTATGGTCCGTCCCTTCCAGGGCTTCGGGCATGGGTCCCAGACTTTGGGCTCCTACCCCACCCGTCGAGCGTAGACATAATAGGGAGACTGGAAGAGCCCCTTGTTGTTGGAGAAGAAGGCGCGAAGATGGACATCGCCAGCCTCTAGCTGCACTCGGATTTTGGACCCAGTGTCGCCCTCGGAGACCGGCACGCTCTGCTGGCCGTGCCCAGTAATCTCCAGGCAGGCGGTGCGGATGTCCAGGGCCTTGCCGCCGGTGTACATCCCCCAGCTCTGCTTGGCAATGGCATCGCGCCGGAACTCGATGTCATCACCCTCGATGCCAGCCCGGGTCGCGTGGCCGGCCTCGGTGGGCCAGCGTCGCAGGTCGAACTCGTACAGGCCAGCCTGTTCCACACAGATTTCCCAGTGCCCCAGGCAGGAGAGCCCATTGCGGATCTGCCCCTGATTCCAGACGACATTGCAGTCGGCATTGCGCAGGTCGTGGGTGTGGAGAGCGGCGATCTCTTGCTCTGCCGAGCCGATGGAGAGCGGGATGTCCTGCGCCATTTGCGTTGAGCAGAGCGTCCACCATTCCTCGTAGGCATCGCGCAGCTCGGCCACGGTCGCGGGATTCCCGTCGGCGACATTGGTGGTCTGGGCGGGGTCGGTGGCTAGGTCGTAGAGCTCGTCGTAGTCCACGAGTCGCCAGTCGCTCTTCATGACGCAGCTCATGCGCCACTTGATGGGGTCGGGGACACGCTGGGTATCGGTGACAATCACCCGCTCGTCCCAACCGGAGCCAGTTGCCGCCCCCTGCGCCAGGGAGGCAAGGCTCTTGCCGTGAAAGGCATCCGGCTTGGCAACGGGGACGCCGCAGAGATCGAGGATCGTGGGCATGAAGTCGATGTAGGCGCTGAGTTGGTCGACGCCTCGGCCGCCTTGCACACCCCCCCCGGGCCAGCGCATGAGCCAGGGGATTCGATGCCCGCCCTCGTACTCGCTGCCCTTGAAGCCGCGCAGACCGGAGTTGAAGGCATTGGGCTCGCGCCCGGCAGCACCACCGCACTGGCCATTGTCGCTCATGAACATGAGGATCGTGTTCTCCTCGATACCCAGCTCGATCAGCTTGGCACGGAGCTTGCCGAAATTCTCGTCGATGTTGGTGATCATGCCGAGGAAGCGGGCGTAGTTCTCCGTCTCGGACTTCTCAGCGTAGAGCGCTTGGTACTCCGGCTCGACGTTGTAGGGGCCGTGCGGAGCGTTGGTGGCGATGTAGCAGAGGAAGGGCTCGTCCTTGCTGGCCTCGATGAAATCCAGTGCCTCGCGGAAGAAGACGTCCGTGCAGTAGCCCTCAAAGGGCTTGGGCACGCCATCGTCCTTGTAGGTGTCGTCGAAGTAGTCGTTGCCCCACCAGTCGAGCCCCTGGCTGATGCCACCGCCGCCGTGGCAGACGACGCGTTGGAAGCCGCGATCCTGGGGACGGTAGGGATAGTCGTCGCCGAGATGCCACTTGCCGAACATGCCGGTCCGATACCCCGCCTGATCCAGGGCATCGGCGATGGTCCATTCGTCCTTGCGGAGCAGGGAACGCCCGCCGATGGTGTGCCAGACGCCGGTGGAGTTGCAGTAGTGGCCGGTCATCAACCCCGCCCGTGTCGGGGCACAGGTGGTGCCGGAGTGGAACTGCTCGAAGCGGACGGCGTCGCCGTGGAACTCGTCCAGGTTCGGAGTCTGGATGAAGGGATGCCCGTGGGCGCCGAGGGGCGGATAGCCCTGATCATCAGTCAGGACGAGGATCACATTGGGGCGGCTGCTTGCCATGGTCTGGTCTCCCTACCAGCGAATGTCGTATGAGAAGTTCGTGGGATCGTGTTTGAAGCCAAGCTCGCCGCCAACCTGCTTGAACGCAACAGGCACGGGCTTGGCCTTCTCGTCCAGTGGTATGGCGGTCAGTGCCTTGACCTGAGGCGTCTTGCCGTCGGCCAGTTGAGCCAGCCGCAGGACCAAGGCGA
>JABGQJ010001075.1 GCA_018648945.1 Victivallales bacterium | reverse complement strand
ACCTGCCGCGTCGCTCGAACGTCTTCCCCGCGAGGTCTGTCTCGGCAATCACCAATCCCTGCTGGGGGGTGATGAAGCGGACCATGCAGACGGCCTTGCGCTGTGCCCCCTCGATGATGGCGGTGTTCGGTTCCTTGCCGAGACGGATGGTGTTGCGCCTGGCCGTGTGCAGCAGCCAGGCGTACTCGGCCTCCCCGTCGGTTGAGGTCTCGATCTCGTCCGCGATGACCAGATATGGAGTCGCCGCGCGGACGAAGAGGAACTGGCGTCGGGCCTCTGCGACGTGCGCTGCCTCCGGGAAGGCTGCGGTGGCATCACCGGTGATGCTCCACGCGGTGCCGAAGTCTTCGGTGTGCACGGTCTTGCCGTAGACGTCGTATTCGCCCTTGTCGCTGGCCTGTCCCATGCCGTTGACGAGTACCGTGTTGTGAGCGCGTGTTTCCCGTGGCTCGTAGCCCGGATCGGTAGCGAACCGCTCGCCTCTGGCGAAGAACGTGAAGGAGTTCTCGTCCCGGTGGTTGTGCCCGCGATGCCGGTCAAAGCCGCAGGTGAAGGTTGCCAAGGCATCGAGGTCTGTCCAGCCGCTGCGGAAGGAGGCGCGGCCGCCCTCGAAGAACGCATGTAGGGGCAGCTTGGCCTTCGCCGGGGAGAGGGGGACGAGAGAGGGATCGGCGAAGAGGAGCGTGTAGGGGATCGACGCGGCATCGCCGAGGTAGGTGCCGGGGTTGGCGCCGAACAGGCCGTCGCCCTCCGCCCCGTACAGTCTCAGCCACCCCCAGAGTCCGACTCGGTCCCGGTACCTGGCCAGCAAATACATGAGGCCGCCCGAGCTGCCGAGGCGAGCGGGAGAGTCGTTCATGGGGATCACTTCCCGTCCCCACGGCAGGATCTGGCGCAGAACGTACTTTGGTATGAGGGGAAGACTCTCTACACCCGCGAAGATGTCGCCTTCCCCTGCCCGCAGCTGCGCGACGCCAAAGGGAACACTCCCCCAGGAACCGTACGCATAGTAGCCGATCCCTTCGTAGTTGTAGCCCGTCTCGTCCCGCGCGTGCTTCAGATACCCGCGCACGTATTTGGCGGCACGTTCGCGCCATGCCGGGTGTTCGCCCAGAGCCAGGGAACAGAGCCCCAGGCCGCCATGGACGACGGCGTTGTGGTTGCAGGATAGGCGGTTGGCGTTGTGCAGTCCGTAGTCGCGCCCCTTTGCCGAGTAGTCGTAGAGCCATTGACCAAAGGCCCTGATCTCCGCCCGCAGCAACGCGCGCTGGTCGGCCGTCATGTAGGGGTACAGCCAATCGTAGGCCATGGCATAGGCATGGGCCCCGTCGCCAACGGCGAGATGTCCGTTCCATTTGACGAAGTCCGCCACCTCCGTCTGGCGTGCGGCGGCGAGTACCGTATCGACCGCGTGCTTGCAGTATCGCGGATCCTCGGTGAGCATACCGGTGAGTGCGAGGGTGCTGACTCGGTTGTTGAGCGCCCGTCCTGCCGTGGCCGCCCCATTCGTGCCCCGCGCGTACATCGGATAGGGATCGGTGGGTACCTCAAGGAAGCCCTTGGCCCTCTTGGCCATGACCTCGAACGCCTGCTTCAGCCAGCCCGCCTTGACCCTCTCCCGCAACCGGGGGATGTCGTTGGCATCGAAGAGCAGGGCGGGGTGGACGGGTTCGGCACCGTTGGCCATCCAGGCCCAAATGAGCACGAGTAGGGCGGCTTTCTTCATGCTGGAAGTCTGTCCATGAACCGAGAGGTGTCCCCAGTGCCTGTCTCTGTGGCAGGAGCCTATCATGGCGGCCAAGGGGGCGCAAGCCGGGAGCGCTGGCTTCCAGCCGGCCTCTTCCCTCCCCACGCACGGCATCCAAGCAAGGCGGTCTGATGTGGCGGGTCAGGACGCGAGCGAATGCCTACCTCCGGGCTCGCTTCGGGGGCTCCGTTCTGCCGCCCTCTTCGCCGGCAGGAACTAGGCCAAGATGACATTTGGGGCATCTGCCAGGCCTGTCAGTCCTCACATCTGGGTGCAGCGAGCAATGGTAGGATGGACCATTCTCCTCCGCCTCCACACCAGTGCTGAGCTCTTTCCCGGACTTCCCGCCATGTGACAGGAGTAGAGTGGCCAACCCTTCGCGTCCCCCCTGGCGCGCTACATCCAGGGCAGTCTCGCCGTCCGGTGACAGCCAGTTGACATCGGCCCCGTACTTGAGCAGAAGTTCCGCGTTCTCCGCCTTCCGCAATTCCATCTGATGGCTCCCCTTGAGTCCATCGCATGCGAGCGAGCGCAAGGGAGGCCAGTCGTTGGCGCCGTTGCGGTTGGGGTCTGCGCCCTGTTCGAGGAGCATCTCGGTGTATTTCG
>JABGQJ010001074.1 GCA_018648945.1 Victivallales bacterium | reverse complement strand
CTGGACCGAGGAGATCCGCATTGAGAACCCGTTCCACGAGCAGGGCGCTCGCCTGTGGGACGAGCCCAAACGCCTCCGCGCCTATCTCGCCGACATCCGCGCTGCAGGCGTCGCCATCCCGCCGTTTCCCGACCAGGAGGCCCTGCGCATGGCCGCTCCCGTTCTCGATGCGGACGGGCACCTCGTCGCCGCCGTCGGGGTCAGCATCCCGTGGCCAGCCAACGAGGCCCCGGCCACGCTCACCGACCGCGTCCGACGTCTCCTCCTCCCGGCAGCGGAAGCGCTGGGGTAGGGGGGGAGGGATTCAGGAGTCAGGATTCAGGAGTCAGAATGGGGTCTGGCTGGTCGAGGCCAGCGTGGGGGGGATGGGGCGCTCCATCGGACGAATCGGTCACGAGGGTTCACTGAGCGCGCGTCCACTGCGTCCACTGCGTCCACTGCGTCCACTACGTCCAGCGCCCGACCAGCAACCGGGACAAGTAACGGCAGAGCAACTTGACGTCGTGGCTGAATCCCCCGACCATGGTCTGAAAAAGCTCGCAACTGTAGGCGTCGTCCGCGCAGCGCTCGGGACCATGGACCAGGTCGGGCTCGGTGACGAGACCGGGGCGGCCGAGGAGAATCACGGAGCGCCAATCCGGCGGCAGAGCCTCAATCTCGTCGGGCGTCCGGGGAGGGAGCCCAACCAAATGCATTTGCCCACGGACGACATGGAGCAGGCCAGGCAGGAATACCAGGAAGAAGTGACGGCGAAGCGAGAGCGTCCCGGTGCCCGGCGGGTCGCGCCGGGTCCACATGGTCTGGCGAAAGGTCCGCCATTGCGTCTGGTCGGCGCTGGCGGGCAGGCGGAGAATCTCGGGACCGGCGGGAGGGCGGGTGAACCGGGACCAGAGCCAGAGGATCAGCAGAAGGGGAAGGAACAGGAGAAGCCCAACCAGGGCAGCTCCCCGGACAAGCAAGCCGTGCAGCCAGCGGGCCCGACCGCGGCTCCTGATGCTGCCCAGGATGAACTCGTCAGCCACGGTCAGTTCGACCCCGAGCGCGGCATTCACCAATTGGCTGTGCTCGACCACCACCCCATCCAGCTCCAGTCCCTCGCCGACGTAGGTGCCAGCAAGGACCACGGAGTTGCGGAGGATGGAACCGTCGTCCAGTACGCAGTCCCCGCAAATGGTGGCCCCGGGGCCGAGCTCGCAGCGGGCCCCGATGCGGCAATTCTCGCCGATGAAGACCGGCGGCAGGATCCGGGCGGTGGGATGCAGGCTGACGTTGCGGGAAATCCACACCCCGGGGTCGGCCTCGCGCGCCTCCACGATGAGATCAGCGCGGTCCGCCCCGAGCACCAGAGCGTTGGCGCGAAGCAGAGCGGCATAGCTCCGGCAAGACAGCGGGGGGGGCACGCGCACCAGCGTCACACCGGCTCCGGCCAAGCCGACGAGGAGTTCCCCGACTTCCGCTCGGCTGGCATCGGCGGGGATCTGGCTCCATTCACTGGCCCGAAGCAAAGCCCACCCGCTCCACACGACCTGGCCATCCTCTTCGTGGGTGTAGACGGTCGATCCGGCCTCCGCCCCAATCTCCTGAGCAGCCAGATCAACATCGGGCAGACAGTCGGCGTGAGCCAGCAAAACGAGCGGGCCGGCACCCTCGCCAGCGAGGGGCAGAGCGGCATAGGGGCGTTCCGGGTCGCGCACGAGGTGGAAGGCGGTTTGGACGCCCCAGCGCTCGCCGTTGCCGAGAAACTCCTCCACTGCCTGGGGCTGATGGCTCAGGATAGCGCGAAAATCGGTGATGCCACCACGTGCACAGGCCTCCATGACGTGTTGCAGGAACGGTCGGTTGAGCACGGGCAACAGTTCGCAGGGCCGGTGCTCGCAGAGAGCCTGCATGTCGGCGGCGAAACCGGGGGCGACGAGAATGGCATTCATGCGAAGGGCTCCGGTTCTCAGTAGGCACCCTTACCGAGCAACACGGCGGGGATGGTACGCAGGAGCAGGAGGAAATCGAACCAGAAGCTCTGGCTCTGGATGTACTCCACATCGAGCTGTACCTGCTGCGGAAAGGGAATGTCGGAGCGACCGCTGACCTGCCAGATACAGGTCAGTCCGGGCACGGCGTCCAAGCGACGGCGGTCCGCCAAGGTATACTCCGCCACCTCGCGCGGGACCGGGGGCCGGGGGCCGACCAGGCTCATGTCCCCCCGGAAGACGCACCAGAGCTGAGGCAGTTCGTCGATGCTGAATTTGCGGATAAAGCGCCCGATCCAGGTGACCCGGGGGTCGCGCTTCATCTTGAACGTGACTCCCGCCTCCCCGTGCGCGTTCTGCTCCAGCAGCTGGTCCTTCAGCTTGTCGGCGTTGGTCACCAT
>JABGQJ010001073.1 GCA_018648945.1 Victivallales bacterium | reverse complement strand
CCCCACGCCGGCATAAACCACCCTCGGCTCGGTCGGATGCACGGCAATGGCCGACACGGGGGCGCTCAGCCCAAAGGTCACCAGCGGGGGGAATCCGTCCCGCTTCATGGCCCAGGTCGTGCCGCCGTCGACGGACTTCAGCACACCGCCATTCGTACCGGCAAACACGATGCGCTGATCCGTGGGATGGAACGCAAACGCATTGACGTAGCTGTTGGGAATGCCCTGGCTGACGATCTGCCACGACTCACACATGTCCGCGCTGCGATAGATGCCGCCCACGTCCCCGCCGACGAAACACGTGCCGTCGTGAGGCGAAATCGCGATCACGCGGTACCAGCCGCCGCCGCCAGGGCCGAAGTTGGACCAGACGCGCTGCTCCGCCGCAAGCGGGGTCGATCGGCAAGGCAGCCGCTGCCGAGGGACGCCCGTCGGCGGTCGCACGGTCGCCGCCACTTCAGCCGTGGAAAGGAACTCGAAACGTCGCAGGTGGAACCGGAACTCCTTGCCCACAAGGCCTGGAGTCCAAAACCCGAAACGCACGCCGGAGATCTCCTGTGGCAGGTTCTCGCCGAACGCCGAGAGCAGCACGCCGCGCAGGTTCCACTCCGGCGGGAAGCCCAGGTCGGGCTCGTGCCGCGCCAGCACCTTGCCCTGCGCGTCGAGCAGTTCCAGCCAATGATTGCAGACGCGCAAAGCCGCCGGTTCCTCGCCCCGTGCCTCGATAAGCAGCCGCTCCTTGTCGCGCAGGGACACCGGCTCTGCAAACCACATCTCGACTCTGCTCTCCGGGGCAGCAGGACGGATGTCGAAGCGGAGGTGATCGCCGACAGCGCGCACCTGCACATCCACGCCGAGCAGCCCGCCACTGCGCCCGAGCACAACACGCTCAGGCAACGTCACGGCAAGAGCAGCCCCGCTACAGACGACGAGCCACGCACCCCAGACGAAGGTGCCAAGTCGCGGGACCAGACCGACGTGAGCTGAACTGCGTGCCATTGCGTATGCCTTTCCTCTCGTGGAGGGTATTCCGTTCATTCACCGACGGGGAGCTTTGTGCCCACGTAGTAGAGCGCGGTGTGAGCGCCCTCAACGCCTGGAGTGAAGCGAACCACCAGTGTCTTGCCATCGACCGTGCCAATGGCCTTGCCAGTGGCAATGTTCCAGACTTTCCCCTCGGCCGCCACCGGCAGGGCAACGGTGATCGTGGCAGTCGACTTCTCCTTGTAGTCCGACATCAACAGCAAGATACCCCTGCCGTTGCGGAGTGCCGTGGCTCTGACCGAGGGATGATTGGTCGTCACGCCCGGCAGGGGTATGGCGTCCGGAATCAGGTGCGAGACGGGAGTCAGGCTCTCGAACGCCTTGGCGTGGTAGTAGAAGTCCGATCCCTCGAACTTCGAGAAGGCAAACCAGAATGCGCCACGCGCACCGGAACCGTATATCTCCAGCGCGTAGTCGTAGACCCACTCACTGGGGTACTCCGGGCCAACTCCCTCCCCGGTGCTGTAACCGGGGGTCACCCACGGGATGATGTCGCCACGCTTCATCAGGCTTCGGGAATGGCGGATCTCCTTGCCAGTGTCGCGGGCCTTCGACGAGCGGTAGAAGACCGGGTGGCAGGTGTCCAGGGCACCAGCAGCATAGGCCTTGTCGAAGCTGTAGGTGTCTTGATACACGAACCCACCGGGCTCGTTGTGGTAGATACCAAGCTCCGGCACCGCGAAGCCCTGCCGCTTGCACACCCGCGCGATCAGCTGCTTCACGTCCTGCATGTGTTCCGTTCCGAGATCAACGATGGCCTCGCCGACGGGCTTGCCGAGTCGCTTGGCAGCCGCGCTGCAACGGTGACACCCCCCCGTCTTGCCGCGGAAGGCACCGGTGGCGTAGCATTCGATGTCGAGGTGGACGATATCGGGCCGCATCCAGGCGACCGCATCCTCGATCTGGTTCAGACTTGTCTGGTACGTCTGGCCCCGGTAGGCGGGGCAACCGTCGTTGGTCGCCAAGGCCAATGGTCTGCCATCGGGGCCCGTGGAGTTGCCTTCCACGAGGTTCCGGATCCCCGCGAAGGGCGACCCAATACACAGAATCTTGTACCCCTTCTCCCGACACGTATTGAGGATGTCCTCGCGGACCTGCTGAGGTACGTTCTTGTCGTAACTGTAGTGCGAGCCGACGGTGTTGAACCCCAGCTTGCCGTAACTGTCCGGGAAGTCAGGCCAGGTCAGGAAGTGGTAGGCGAACATCCAGGCCACGCTGGAGGTGATGCCGCGAGGCTTCCCCGGTGTCGGGAAGGCCTTCACCGCGACCGCGACCTTTGCCAACGGCTGTTCCCCACCATCCCATTGGGCCGCATAGTAGATGTCGGT
>JABGQJ010001072.1 GCA_018648945.1 Victivallales bacterium | reverse complement strand
AGCGCATCCGAGAGCTGCAGACGCAGGCCGATCTAGGCATCGAGTTCAACCACGACGCTGCCGCCGAACTCGCAACCCGCGACGCCGAGATCGCCCGGCTCCGAACCTGCGCACGCGAGATGGCGAGGGCGGCGAGGGGGCGGCGGGAGGCGGCCACGGTGGCGCAGATGCGATCGATCATCGACACGGTGCTGCTGAGGCACCGCACGCGGCAGCGGGACGAACTGGCGGCAGAGCTCGACGAGCGCGCCGAGGTGATCGTGGGGCTGCAGCGGGAGCTTGAGAAGCGGCGTGGGGAGGTGGTGAGGATCAAGCGCGGCGACGGTGGCGCATGGTGGAACAAGTACCTTGAGAGGAGGGAGTGCCCGTCGTGCATCGCCCCTGGTCTTGTGGACCACGGCGGCGGGCTTCTCTGTGGAGAGTGCCACACGATCTGGGCGAAACCATGATCTCCGCGGGCTACCTCCTCTTGACCTTCGCCGTGGCGTTCGCCGTCGTGACCAGGGGGAGGCGGTGAGGAGCAACACGATCCTCATCGGCGACGCCCTCGAACAACTGCGCACGCTGCCGGATGAGTCCGTCCATTGCTGCGTCACCTCGCCGCCGTACTGGGGCCTACGCGACTACGGAGAGCCAGGGCAACTTGGGCTCGAATCCACGCCCGAGGAGTACGTCGCCAACATGGTCGAGGTGTTCCGCGAGGTGCGGCGGGTGCTGCGTGTGGACGGCACGCTGTGGCTGAATTTGGGTTCGTCTTACGCGAACACAAGCCCGGTCGGACCACAGGGGAAGACGGGGGATCGGGCAGGCAGGACGTTCACAGCGAACGGTTCCGGTGGTATGCGTCCCAGCCAGTCTCCCCTGCTGCAGCGTGTTCCTGCATGTGGCAGCGGTGGCACAGGACAATCAGGTTCTCCAGTCGATGATCGTGCTTGTCGCGGTTCTTGTGGTGAACCTCCAGCCGAGACTTCGAGCCGTCGTGACCGCACGCCTCGCACTGGCCAATCCGCTGGACAAGACGAGCAGCCGCTTTCGCAGACAGGCCGTGATACCTCGCGTCCGGATTCCGCTTCAACATCTCCTGACGCTTCGCCTCGCGCCGCTCAGGAGTCCACCATCGACGGATCGCCTTTGCCGCCTTCGGACGCCTCTGTCCCCTCGCCTTCGGACGTGGCTTCGACGCTGCGTCTGACAGCTTGCGACGAACCTCTGGAGTCCGCTCATACGGCACAGAACACGCACGACACGCCGCCGATGTCGCCGCCATTGGTTGTCCGCACTTCGGGCAAGGAATCTTTTTTCTCGGCATGTGGTCGCTCCGACTGTCAGGGGGTGGGGCGTTGTGGCTTTTGTTGGTGTAGTTTATCCATTCCGTCCCTCTCATTCAAGCAAAAGGATCTGGTGGACATCCCACACCTCGTAGCCTTCGCCCTCCAAGCGGACGGCTGGTATCTGCGCTCGGACATCGTGTGGAACAAGCCGAACCCGATGCCGGAGTCTGTCACCGACCGACCGACAAAAGCCCACGAGATGGTGTTTCTACTGTCGAGGTCCCCGCGGTATTTCTACGACTCGGCCGCGGTGAGGGAAAGCGACAGCGGCCGGCCATCTGGCAATGGATTCGTACGCCCAGAACGGGTGTCGTATGGTGGCCGTGGCCAGTCTGAACAGTGGCTACCCGGCGCCGGCAGAAACCGACGATCCGTCTGGACCATTGCCACGAAACCGTTCCCCGAGGCCCATTTCGCTGTCATGCCACCGGCCCTGGCGTCCCCTTGCGTCCTCGCGGGGAGTCCTCGCGGTGGCCTAGTGCTCGATCCATTCATGGGGGCCGGGACAGTCGGCCTGGTGGCCGCGGAAAACGGCCGGGACTACATCGGGATCGAACTCAACCCGGAGTATGCGGCGATGGCTGAGCACAGGATCGTGAACCGGGGGCGTAGGGTCGAGGATGTGGAGGCGCTGCCGGGCCAAGAGGTCCTGTTTCCTTGACCAGCCCGGCGGGGAGGGGTAGGCTTGCCCCGACGATCCTGATGGAGGTGTGATGAATCAAGCACAACAAGCAGTCCGCGCCCCCCACGCTGCCACGCCTCGCGCCTCTGGATCGTCCGGCATGGGGGAGCGCGGCTACTCATCGGTGGCAGCATGAGCCGCTCAACCGTCGTCCTCGCCGCAGCCGGAACCATCGCCGCTGCGGCTGCATTCTCGCTGCTGATCTTCGACGCTCTGTGGGGACTCCCGCGATGAGCACAAGCAAGACCCTCGGAGCGCATCCAGGAGAGCATCCGCATTCTGCGTACCAGCTCTGTGGATCGGGTTCACCGCCGCGTCACAGTCCTTTCGTGGCAGCAACTCAGCTCCGAGGGTTCCTTC
>JABGQJ010001071.1 GCA_018648945.1 Victivallales bacterium | reverse complement strand
TCTTGACCATGAAGGTGTACATGCGTTTGCGCATGTCCAGGAGCTGGTCCGCGTAGGCGGCGTCTTCGCTCAGGTCGGTCATTTCGTGGGGGTCTTGGTCCAGATCGTAGAGCTCGTCCAGGTTGCCGGCATTCCAGCCGTACTTCAGGTCCCCGTGGCGCAGCGTCACCATGGATGTGGCGACGGAATTGACCCCGCCAAACTCCGTGACCGCCGTGTCGCGCCAGTCGATATGTTCACCCGCCACGAGCGGCATGAGCGACCGGCCATGGATCGAGGCACTGTCGAAGTCGGACCCGGCGGCGTCGAGGATCGTGGGGTACACGTCCAGATTGCTCGCCCATTCGTCCCGCACCTGTCCGCCCGCCTGGCGCGGGTCCTTGACGATCATGCCGATGCGGTGCGTTTCCTCGAAGTGGTGCCAGCCCTTGTCGGTGAGCCCGCCGTGCGTGCCCAACGTCTCGCCGTGGTCGCTGGTGAAGATGATCAGGGTGTTGTCGGCGAGTCCCTTCGCTTCTAGGTGGTCGAGGATGCGCTTGAGCTGGTCGTCGATCATGGTGGTGAAGGCGTAGTAGTGGCGCAGCGACTCGGCCCAGTCTTCCCACTCCATCTCGCTCTGGCTTTCGTGTACCTTCATGCGGTGGGGGCGGTTGATCTCCTGGCTGGGCCATTCGTAGTTGGGCCACGGCGGAATCTCCACGTCCCGGTACATGTTGTAGTACTCCTGGGTGGCAAAATAGGGGCCGTGGGGCCCCCAGTTGTTGTGCCAGATGAAGAAGGGCTCCGCGTCGCCGGCAAAGCGGTCGATCAGGTCGATGGTGTGACTGGCCAGGAAGTAGGGAACCGTCGATTCGACCGGTCCCTGGAGGATGCCGCCCGAGGCGTTCGGCCGAGCCGGTCCCTTCACTTCATGGGTCCAACCATTGGCCTTGAGATATCCCTTGTATTCGGGGTAGCCAAAGCCACCGCCCCCATGGCCGGGGAAGTTCTGTCCCTCGAAGCCACGGGTGCAGGGCAGGGCGGCATCCTGGCGGGTGAAGTGGGCCAGACCGCCGCCGTTGCCCAGGTGCCACTTGCCGGTATACCCGCAGCGGTAGCCTGCTTTCCTCAGCTTCCGCGATAGCAGGTGGGGGCCGTCGGGGAGCTCACTGACATTCGCGCCGGCGTTGTACGCGTTCGTGTACATGCCGTGCGTGTGGATGTGGACGCCGGTCATGACCGAGGCCCGCGTCGGCGTGCATACCGGACAACAGGTGTAGGCCGTTGCGAAGCGCGTGCCTGCCGCTGCCAGCCGGTCGATGGTGGGGGTCTTGCAGGGCGTGGGTCCGTAGCAGCCCAGGGCGGACAGGCGATGCTGATCGGTGAAGAGCAACAGGATGTTCGGACGTGTACTCAAGGTGGTTCTCCCACATGGCAGGCGGACAGTGGCTCACGCCACAACGATACCGGACCCGGTCGCCTGCGCAAGGCGGCGCGGCGGTCAGGCTCTCCTCGGCAACTTGGCTGGCTTCGGGGGGATAGGGGTAGCGGCACCCGCTGACTCCTTGCATCCCCGCCTCCTCAGCGGTACTCTGCCTCCCGTAGCCGGGAAGCAGTTCCCCCTTCCGCCAAGTCCACGCGTCACGCGCCGACCTCGGGGGGGGGAGGGCAGTGCCCCGGCGCACATGGCACAGTCGCCCACAATGGGAGTCCCGTCGGGTTGCGCGGGCTCTCACCCGATTCATAGCCTCAGCAATGGCAACCACCTGAGGAGCGCTCGTATGTACCCAGCACGTACCTTCCCCATCATCGTAGCGGTGGCATGCCTTGTGTGTGGTCGCCTTGTGGCCCAGGATGGTATGCCTATCAAGCGCGTCGCGTCCTGGCCACTTGACGAGGGAACTGGCCAGGTGGTCCGTGACCGAATCGGTCAGAACCACGGACTGTTTGGCACGGTCGATCCCGCCCGGAAGTTGACCTGGGCAACGGAGAATGGTACGTCGGTCCTGACCTTCCCGGGTTCGGGCGCGCAGGACCTTGGCGGGTACGTTGAGGTGGCGGGCGGCGGACGCATCCTCGCGGGCCCTCTCTTTGCCATCGGGCTTGATGTCTTTCTTGCCGACACGTCGCCGAACGGCGTCTTCCTGGCCAGCAAACACGTGTCTACCAAGACCGGCGGATTCCTGCTCAACTACTGGCATGACAACCGGCAACTGACATTCTCCTTCGCCGACGGCAATGAGACCCACACCTTCCCCTGCAAGATGAAGGCGCGCCTGCCACTCCGCCAGTGGGTTTCGGTATCGGCTGTCTATGACGGTGACTCGATGCTGCTGCTGGTTGACGGGAAGCCCGTTGGGCGCAAGGCGTTGCCGGGCAAGGTGCTCGCCCAGTCGTCCTA
>JABGQJ010001070.1 GCA_018648945.1 Victivallales bacterium | reverse complement strand
GCCGGCAAGGCCGAGGCAGCCTACGGCCTACGCCGCACGCCACGAGGGGTGGTGGTGAGCCGCGAGGGGGAAGATACCAGCTTCGGCGACTTGTTCGGTATTGGGCCTGACGTGCATCAAGTGACCACCCGTGTAAAAACTCCAGCTCGAATCTCTCTGGCCGGGGCTGGCGGGGCACGTGACCTACCGCCATTCTGGCAGGGGGAACTGGCCAAGCCGAGTTGCTGGTTGGCGGACGGAGGCGAGCTGTTCCTGGGGCTCCCGGATGGTCGTTGCCTGCGGGTCCAGCCGACCGGGCATAGGGGCGAGTTCTGGCGGGGAGAGAGCGGCGTGACCGCGCTCTGCGCCTGCGGCGAGGACGTGATTCTGGGCACGCGCTCGGGGGAAATCCTGCGTCTGGGACGCGATGGGGCGATGCGCTGGCGGCACCAAGTCACCTTCCGGCCCGAACGCGATTTCTGGCCGTGGTGGTTCCTCAAGACACCGGTGATCGCGGCGGCGGCGAGCGATGGTGTGGCCTATGTGGCTGCGGGGACGGGGAGCAGCTCACTCTGCATTCTCGCCGCTGACACTGGAAATGTGCTGGTGGATGCAATGAGCCCCTACGGCCTGCCGGACATGGTGAAGTGGGACGCCGGGCAGTTCCTGGTTGGGCACCATCGCCTGACGCCTTCCTCCGCAGTGCGCGCATGGGCCCCGACCGGGGAGTGCCGGGTCTACCAGGAGCGGTGCGGCGAGGATGATCCGCGTTCGCCAGGCTGGGACATGTGTGGGTTGGTCGCGTGTGATTGGCTCACGGATGCTGCGGGCGCACGCCGTTTGCTGCTCCTGCGGCATGGCACCTACTGCCAGTTGGCCTGCTACCGCGAAGAGGATGCCGGGGGCGAGTGGCAACGGTTCCTGGGCGCCACGCCAGTGGGGTTGGCTGTGCAGGGAACAGGAAAGACAGCCCGAGTTCTGGTGGCGGACAGCTCTGGGGGCATCGCCTCCTTCGATCCCACCGGCCAACGGTTGAGCTACAAGGAGCTCGGTGGCAGCCTGGCAGGGCTGGCAACCCCGAACGGCCAGGTACTGGCCTGGGGAGACGACCGCGTGCATGTCCTGGACGCCAGAGACAACTGGGTAGCGTACCGGACAGGCAACACCGTCCAAGCTGTCTGCAGCCTGGGCGGTGTCCCGGCGGCGCTGTCCTGGGGAGGCAACATCCTGTCCATTGCACCCCTTCCCCAACAGTCATAGCGGAGGGCGGTGGGCTAGTACCCAGTTGCGCAGATCAGCGTATGCCCGGACTTCGGCAATCCGGCGCTTGGCCTAGCGGGCGGCCTGTGCGAGCTTCTCCTCGACGGCCTTGGGATCGCTGGCCTGGGCGATGGCGGTCGTCCCGTCGATGATCTCGGCCAGGGCCAGCTCGATCAGGGCGGCGTTCAGGCTCTTCATGCCAGCTCCCTGACCCAGCTCAATCGCGCTGTCGACCTGATGGGTCTTGCCCTCGCGAATCAGGTTGCAGATGGCGGGGGTGATGGTCATCACCTCGCGGACGGCGACGCGCCCTTCACCATCGGCTCGTGGCAGCAACTGCTGACAGATAACCGCTTGGAGGACCGCGGAGAGCTGCGTGCGCACCTGTTGTTGCTGGAAGGGGGGAAACACGTCGATAATGCGGTCGATGGTCTGTACCGCGTCGGTGGTGTGGAGCGTGCCGAACACCAAGTGCCCCGTTTCCGCGAGGGTCAGGGCCGAGCCGATCGTCTCCAGATCACGCATTTCGCCGACGACAATGACGTCTGGATCCTGTCGCATGGCGCGGCGAAGAGCCTCCTTGAAGCTCTGGGAGTGGTTGCCGATCTCGCGCTGCGTAACCACGCACCGGGCGGTGGGGAAAACGTACTCGATTGGGTCTTCCAAGGTCAGGATATGCAGCGGTTTGGTTCGGTTGATGACATTGGCCATGCAGGCAAGCGTCGTGGATTTGCCGCTGCCGGTAGGGCCGGTGACCAACACAAGACCGCGCGGCAGATCGGTGAGCCGCAGGATGTGGTCCCGGAGGCCAATCTCTTCCGGCTCGGGGATCTGGGCGGGGATCACGCGCAGCACGGAGGCGATGCCGTCCTTCTGGCGCAGGACATTGATACGGAAGCGACCGAGCTGGCCTTGGGCCACAGACGTGTCGAGCTCGTCCTCCAGGAGGAATCGGTCCACCTGCTGCCTGGACAGCATGCTGTACACCATCTTCTCCACTTGGCCGGGCTCAAGCTTCAGGGAACCATATCGGCGCAGCTCGCCGTCGATGCGAAGGAACGCCTGTCGGCCCGGGACAAGATGGACGTCGGAAGCCCCGGCCAGCACGGCTTCCTCAAGTATCGCTAACATATCTTTGTTAAT
>JABGQJ010000107.1 GCA_018648945.1 Victivallales bacterium | reverse complement strand
ATCCCGAAGGCGCGACCGTCTGGGTGCACGGCGGGCGTTATCGCCTGACGGAGACTTTGACGCTAGGGAAGGAGGATTCGGGTGCGTCCGGAGCCCCGGTAGTGTACCGGGCCGTGGTCGGCGAATCGGTCGCCCTGGACGGCGGCACCGCTCTTGCTCCCGAGCGGCTCCAGCCTGTGCGCGATGCTGGGTTGTTGGCCCGTCTGAAGCCATTGGCGCGGGGCAAGGTCTGGGTGGCGGACGTGAGGGATATCCTGGCCCGGAAGGTCCCGCAGGAACCGTCGGCGCCGCCCGCGCCTGTGAAGCCCGTTTCCGGCGAGTTGCTGGTGAACGGCAGTTTCGTGCAGGGCAGGAAGGGGTGGGAAGTGTACGCGGCGGATGCCGCCCGGGAGAAGCTCGGCGTGACCTTTGAGCCTGCGGCAAAGGGTCAGGCTGCTCGATTGCATGTGGTTGCGGGAAGGGCGTCGCACCATCTCCAGCTTCGGCAGAACGTAAACGTGGCCAAGGGGCAGGAGTACGTTTGGGGCTTCACCATGTCGGCCGATGCGCCAACCAAGGTCCCGGTCCTGCTGCTACAGCAGAGCCCCCCGCACCAGAACGTCGTGCACCAGGACGTGGAAGTCGGCCCCAAAGCAAAGCGTTTCGTGCTTCGGGGGATAGCGCCAGCGGACCTGGACTGTGTGGCTTCCTTCCAGATTGGCGGCAACGTGGGGCGGACGATCCGCATTGCCGATGTTTCCCTGATCGGGCCGAAACGGGGGAACCGATACACCCAGCGCCCGCACCACGAGACGGCAGGGCGGTTCTTCTCGCTCTTCGAGGGCGGGGAGCGGCTCCCACGTGCCCGGAGCAAGGGATTTCGGCAGACCAACAGCGCCAGCGGCTGGCATGGCGCTCCGCACGATGAGCTGCAATTCCCCGAAGGCATGCTGCGCGATGGTCCCGATGTCACGGACGCGGAAATACGGGTGATTCCACGTGCACAGTGGGTTCAGAACATACTCCCGCTCGTCTCCGTGGATGAGGTGAAGAAGGTGGCCAAGCTGCGCTACCCCGCCACCTATGCCATGGCCTATTGCGGAGCGGGGCACAGCAGCACGGTGTGGGTGGAGAATCGCCTGGCACACCTCGATTCGCCGGGCGAATGGGTGCTCGACAGCCGGGCCAAACGCCTGTACCTGTGGCCGCGCACCGACGAACCGCAGGACATTGCCGCCCCCGTCCTCACCGAACTGATCCGGATCGAGGGCAAGATCGACTACCCTGGACCGACGGACATGCCGGTGCGCGGCCTCGAGTTCCATGGCATCACCTTCAGTCAGGCCGAGAGGCATTCATGGCATGGGCTCACCGGCTGGGGTGTACAGCACGACTGGGAGGCATTCGACGCGCCTTCGGGCATGGTCCGGCTGCGCGGCGCCGAGGATTGCGTGTTCCAGGACTGCCAGTTCGTCAACTCCGGATCGACCGGTCTGCGTCTCGATCTCCATGCGCAGCGCAACCGGGTTCAGGGTTGCCAGTTCGCCCACCTTGGCGGGGTCGGTGTCTTCCTGTGCGGGTATGGCCCCGGGGCAAAGGATGTGAACCGCGAGAACGAGATCGTGGACAACTACATCCACCACATTGGCGAGACTTACTGGGCCAGCCCCGGCATTTTCGCCTGGCAGAGCGGGAGCAACCGCATTGCCCACAACACCCTCCACGACACGCCCTATACCGCCGTCGTGGTCACCGCCCGTGCTGGTCTGGCACCAGCCCCGAGCACGCGGGAGTGTTCGGCCTCTATCCGCAATCATGAGATCAAGGACGAACAGCGCGGCAACTGGTGGCAGCGGGAGCCCCTGTTGCACGGACGCCTGAACATCGTCGAGCACAACGACATCTTCCGCGTGATGCGTATCCTCGGCGATGGCAACGGCATCTACGTCTCAGGGGCGGGGAAGGGGAATCGCGTGCAGTACAACTACGTGCACGATTGCCCCAGCAAGCACATGGCCGAGGGCATCCGCTGCGACGATGACCAGCACGAAACGATCATGCATGGCAATGTGGTCTGGGGAATGGGCGGCCATGCCACCGGCATCACCATCAAGGGGCGCAACACGATCACCAACAACATCATCGGCGCGCCCTGCGTCGCGCGGACAGCCCGGGGGTTCATCTCCCTGGAACTCGGCTCGATGAAGGGGACCGTGGTCAAGAAGAACGTGCTCTACGCTACCCAGCGCGGCCACAGCTTCTTCTACCAGCGACGTCTGTATGGATCGGGTGCCGCCCCTCGGTTGCGCGATGCGGAGGCGGACGGGAATCTCTACTGGTGCGCGGAAAATGCCGAGCGGGCCCGGACCTTCGTTCGTGCTGAACAGGCGAACGGGGTGGAGAAGCAGAGCCGAGTGGCCGATCCCCTGCTGATGGCCCCGGCCAAGGGCGACTTCCGGTTCAAGCCCGGTTCGCCCGCGCTCGCAATGGGGATCGAGCCGCTGGATATGTCGAAGGCTGGCCTGCGCGCGCCCTACCGCCAGCGGTACATCAAGCCGCCCCTGCGTACCACCATCTCGCCAGTGGGCGGCGTGCTCAGGAAACCGATCCAGATCACCCTCGCGGCCAGCGAACCGGTGGCGGCGATCCGGTACACAGTCAATGGTACGTTGCCCACGATGCGCTCCACGCCATACGCCGGGCCGTTCCTTCTGAGGGAGCCCTGCGAGCTGCGCGCGCGCTCCTTCAAGGACGGGTTCGCGGATGGCAGCGGTGCCTCGGCGCTCTTCGCGCCACCCCCTGATCCGTTGCGGCTGGACCTTGCGGGGTGCAAACCGGGTGATCTCTCGCCCATGGGAAAGACCCACGAAGAGGAAGGTAAGGAGGCCACCATCCGGGTTGCTGCCGACGAGACCACTCCGGCTTTCCTGCGTTTCCTGGACCGCCCCGGTCAGAAGTACGACTTCAACCCCCATCTCAGCATCCCGTTCAAGATGAAGGCCGGACGCCTGGTCGGCCGGATCACCGTGCGAGTGGACAAGGACACTCATCTCTACTACCAGTGGCGTCGGCACAACATCCCTCCACTGCAGCCTGGTCCCACGTTCTACATCCGTCCCGGCGGCAAGCTATGCCTGACCAACGGCCGCGAACTCATGCGAGTGCCCTTGGGCCAATGGGCGACCTTCGAGGTGACAGGCACTCTGGGCGTTGCTCCGGCGTCGCCATTCACCCTCCGCGTCCACCTCCCCGGCGAGGAGAAGCCCCGCGAGTTCCGCGACCTGCCGGCCCCCGGTGCCGGCTTCCGCGCGATGGACTCCCTCTTCATCGTCGCCCAAGGCGTCGCGAAGGCCCAGTTCGACGTCAAGGACATCGAGTTGGTGCCAGCCGACTGACGCCAGGCCCCTACTCCGTGACGGGCAGTGGGGGCTGGTAGACACGGAAGCCGGCGAGGTCGAGCTTCGTGCCCGGCTTCGGGGTCAGACGGATGGTGTGAGGGCCATTGCTGACGCCCTTGATGAGGGCGACGGAACGCTCGCTGGCTGGATTCTTGGCGGCGGCAAACTGAGGCGTCTCAACAAAGAGCGGAACGACCTTCCAGGTGACCTTGAAGGTCTCGGGCATCTGCTTCTTCTTGTAGGTGAGGGACCAGGGCACACGGCTCCAGTTGCCGCCGCCCTTGATGACGACCCGGCCGGAGGCAGAGACGAAGGTGTCGGTCTGGTTGCCCTCGCCGTCGGGCCCGGTCACCGAGCCGCTGACACTGTAGCGGAACTTCTTCCCGTCTGGGGTGAATTCCAGGAACTTGGCGGTCCATGTCTCGGCCACGACCGGGGCGTTATTGCCAATGACACTCACCGCAGGGAACCAGGTGTAGGGCGCGTTGCTGGGCTTGGTCAAGGCGAACGCACCGGCAGCCTGGGCCGGAGCCTTGCCATCCACGGTGAGCGTGGCCAGCGGACCGGTAGGCGTACCAGGGCCAGCAATCGCGTCGATGCGGTTGCCCGTGAAGCGGACCTCCAGGCTGCCATCGGGCAGCCGTTTCACAGCGGGGGCATCCACTGGGATGTCCTGGGCCAAGGCGCGGCTCTTCTTCGTCATCTGTTCGGGGTTGTGCACGAGGAAGGGCTTGATCATGTCCGCGAGCATGGTGCAACCTTCCTTGTTGAGGTGGATGCCATCCCGCAGGACGGCCTTGGGTTCCACGCCCTTCTCCTTGAGTGCCGCCTGCCACTTGGGCATGATGTCCACCAGCCCGCAGTCGTACTTCACCGCGATCTGGCGGATCCGTTCGGATTCCGTCAAGTCGCTCTTCCGCCCGATCCAATGGTGGGTCCAGACCAGGATCTCCGCAGCGGTACGCTCGCGGGTGCGGCGGATGATTGCCTCCCACTTGTCCATGTTCCCGCCACCATAGACGTGGAAGATGAGCAGGTCGGGGTAGAAGGGGTAGAGGTCGTAGTCGGCGGTGTTGATCAGGGCCGGGGCGGTGAAGCCGCCAATGGCCTTGTTCTGGATGTCGAGATCGGCGTCCGGGAAGCGTCTCCTGAGATCGGTCGCCACCTGCTGCCACCACCCTTGGCAGGTGATGGACTGCCCATAGAACAGTACCCGCACCTTGTTCCGCTTCTCCGGGGTCGATGTTGCCAGCAGGGACATGGTCCGCTGGATATGCGTCCCTGGTACTTGCACGGCCGCCAGATCCTGGCTGTTTGCGCTCATTGCCACCATCGCTCCCAGGAAGGTCATTCGACAGACTGCTCGTAGCATGGATCAGCTCCTTGGCTTGGTCACAGGCCCAACCCTACACGACCAACCCGGGCGCCGCCATGCCTGCCGCCTATTCCCTCTGCTTCAGCGCTCTGGCCTTCCTCAGCAGTTCCAGGAACTCCTTCCGGTACCCACCCGGATCACGGCGCGCCCCGGTCCGGGCCAGTTCTTCGACCAGTGCAAGGCTCGCGCTTCCCTTGTGGGGAGAGTTGCGCAGGACCATGCCGAAGGCCGCGACGGAAGTGGCAAATACGTAGTCGTCGGACACCTCCTTGATGCTTCGGGGCTGGTCCTTCACCGTGGCGGTGATCAGCGTGCTGGTGTCGCCGTCCGGCAGTTTGTAGCGGAGTTTCACCGTCATTGCTTCGTCCGATATCGCCGCATCGGCCAGGGCCTTGGCCTGGTATTTGAGTGGGTCCACCCCCGGAATGTCAATCTCGACCCCGCGCGGGACCAGTTCGTAGAAGGCGGTGACGGTCAACCCCGCGCCGATATCCCCGGCGTCCTTCTTGTCGTCGTTGAAGTCCTGGTTCGCGAGCATCCGGTTCTCGTAGCCGATCAAGCGATAGGCGCCGATCCGGGTCGGGTTGAACTCCACCTGGATCTTCACGTCCTTGGCGATGGTCAGCAAGGTGCCGCCAATCTGCTCCACCAGGACTTTCCGTGCTTCGCGGATGGAGTCGATATAGGCATAGGTGCCGTTGCCCTTGCCCGAGAGCTCCTCCATCGTCGCATCCTGCAGATTGCCTTGCCCGAACCCGAGGACGGTCAGGAACACGCCGCTCTTGGCCTTGTTCTCGATCAGCCGGGTCAGACTGCCGCGATTGCTGATCCCCACATTGAAGTCGCCGTCAGTGGCCAGGATGACCCGGTTGGTGCCACCTTTGATGAAGTTGTCGACCGCCGTCTGGTAGGCGAGCTGAATGCCCGCCCCGCCGTTGGTCGAGCCGCCGGCGCTCAGACGATCCAGAGCCGCCAGCACCTGCTCCTTGCGGTCGCAACTCGTGCTTGGCAGCACCAGGCCGCTGGCCCCGGCGTAGACCACGATGGCTACTCGGTCGTTCTCGCCGAGACGGTCCACCATCAGCTTCATGGACTTCTGCACCAGGGGCAGCTTGTTGTGGTCGCTCATCGAACCGGAGACGTCGAGCAGAAAGACCAGATTGCTGGCCGGCCGCCGCGCCAGATCGGGCTCGCGCCCCTTCAGCGCCACCCGCGCCAGGTGATGCTTCGGCGCCCATGGACACTGTGCCAGATCCACGCTCACCGAGAAGGGATGCTCCCCCTTCGGTTGCGCGTAGTCGTAGCGGAAGTAGTTGACCAGTTCCTCGATGCGGACCGCATCCGGCGGGGGCAGCTGGTTCTGGTTCAGGAAGCGACGCACATTCGCGTAACTGGCCGTGTCCACATCGATGCTGAAGGTCGAGAGCGGGTCCTGCCGCACCAGCTTGAACGGATTGTCATGGATCCGGTCATACGCTTCGCGGTTGTGGCCTTCCTCAGCGGTCTCTGACCTCGTGGCCATGCCCGCCGAATCAAGGCTCATGGCCATCATGGCGCTCCTGGACGCAGACCCGGATTTCCTCCCGCAGCCTGAGCAGACGACCAATACAGCGAGGATCGACAAGGCAGCAGTGATTCTGGACATAATGCGAACTCCCTTTTGGTGCTTGGCTCTCAATAGATCCAACGGGAGAACGCACCGCAGAATTTGGGGCACCACAACACAATGGCCCAGAGCCAAGTCAAGCCCTTCGCCTGCGTTCGGAGGAAGCCGAGCTGTGACTACTCGTCGTCGCTCTTCTTCTTCTTGTCCACCTGGTGGCCGATTACGCCACCAGCAGCGGCACCCACACCGGCGCCGATGACGGCACCGCCGACCTTGTGGTCAGACTGATGCCCGATCACGCCGCCCAGTACGCCGCCTGCAACTGCGCCTACACCAACGCCAATCGCCGCGCCCTTGTGGTCCGAGAGAGATTCACAGCCGACCAGGAAGCCGGCGATGGACAGGATGGCGAGAATTCTCATCATGATACTAACTCCAGTTTGTACCTCTGACCCACACAACCACCCCCGAACCCTCCGCAGATTCAGACTCGGGACGCCTTCCCTGGGTTCCGCATCAATGCCGGATTCCGGGGAGTATCGGCAGACTGATTCTGGCGGGGAAGACGTTCCCGGAAAGGTGGACGGCGCGGCTTAGCGCATCCTCCAGCCCGGGGCCAATAGACACAGTAACCTGCTTCTCGGGAGAGGCAACGCAGTTGCGCAGGGCAATGGCGCGTGGCACCACATCGCAGTGCACCATGGCGTCGCGGCGGCGGTTGCCGCGACACCAGGCCGAGCTGTTCTCGATGAACACCTCGTTGTCTCCACGTTCGCCCTGGCGGACACGGACCAGACACATGCCGCCGTCCTCGGGCCCGAAGCGCACATCGCGACAGAGCAGGCGCCCGTAGGCATCGAGCCAGCGGGGATCGGCATCCTCCCGGTCTGCCCCGAGTTGGGGAATCCCGAGAATGCCCTCGAACACCATGCTGGCACCCATGCAGTCGACTACCGGCCGGTCGGATGCGTTGCGCTTGCTGACCAGTGCGCAGGCGCGCATATGACTCTGGTTGAAATTGGTCTGCAGAGCCTGGTCGCAGCCCTGGAACTCGCAGGAGACCACGCGCAATCGGCTCCGGTTGGGTTCGCTCACTCGGCCTGCGCCGCTGAGGCAGGTCACCGCCGGGCCAGACGTATCGCTGAACGAGCAGTTGCTCAACTGCACGAGGGAATGCCGGTCGGGGGCGGTCGTGACTTGCAGGGCGGTTTCGCCGCCCTCGAACACACAGCCAGACATGCGCAGTGCCAATGCCTTCTTGGCAAAGAACCCCACCTTGGCTGGCCTGGCGACTAGGAATATGGGCCATCCGTCGCCGCGAATCGTGGTGCGGGGCGGAAGGCGCACCGTCTGCGTGAGCCGGTAGCGTCCCGGCGGCACCACCAGCTCGTCCGTGGGGCGCAGCTTTCGCAGGGCCTTCTTGAACGCCACGGAATCGTCGGACATGCCATCGCCCTTGGCCCCGAAGTCGAGCAGGTTGAGCGAACGCTTGGGTGTTGGCGCGGGTTCGGGGCGGATATCGTGGACGGTGGTCTGGAAGGCGGCAGCGCTGCTTTCTGGGAGAGGGGGGCAGGCAAGGGGCGCCAGTTCCTTGGGCACATTGGCGGCAAGCCCGTGGTTCCCCTCGCTCAGGTCCAGGCGGAACCGCTCGGGAACGGTACTTGTGGGGTAGTGGCAGCGCTCCTCGAGCCCTTCCATGGTGAAGGTCCGAGCAAAGCCCAGGATGTCCACCGGCTGGTCGCTCAGCTCTCGGGAGTTGCGGACAGCAATCAGGTTGGGCATCTCGCGGCAGTAGACCAGGCACCCCTCCTCATTCCCGGCAGCGGCAAAGGAGCAGCCGTCGATCACCACGCTGGAGGCAGTCTTGCCCCCGGTCTGTAGCGCATAGACTGCCGGCAACCCCCATGGCTCGTCCGATCGGAAGGTGCAACCGCGTAGGGCGACGGCGCCGCCGATGGCGGTCAGCCAGTGCTGCTTCCGCCCGGCGACGGGATACGCCAATCCGCTCACCTGCGCCAGCAGGAAGCGCCCAGAGGCGCGGAACGCCCCGCCCCGCATGGTCTCGGGCGTCGTCACCGTACTGTTCTCCACCACCGCGGTTTCGCACATGCCACTGACCGCGTTCTGGCAGTCGCGGAACACGCAGGCATCGACATGCAGCAGCAGGGGACAGGGCGCAATCCGGCCCCGCCCCTCGTCCTGTGCCACCAAGCCGCCATCCCCGACGCGATACGGGGCAAGAGTTCCATCGCCATCCGGCTCGAGCAGCTTCATGCACTCCACGGCAAAGCCGCCGGATTCTTCGAACGTGCAGGCCGAGATGGTGACCGTGCCCAGGAGTGCCTCTCCCGGAGAAATCCTGATGTGGCGCTTCCCGCCCCGGAACCGGAGCCCCTGAATACGCACGCGGCGGGCCTCGTGCACATAGAGAAGATCGTGGTTGCCGGCAGCAACCAACACAGAGCCCGGCGCACCGTGCAGAGCCGCCAGGGACGACACCAGCAGCGGTCGCGAGACCCGATAGGTCCCTGGCGGGAACCGGACGGCAGGCGTGACCTTGGCCACTGCTGCCGCCGTCAAGGCCTTCTGAATGGCTGCGGTATCGTCGGTCTCGCCATCGCCGGTCGCGCCGAAATCGCGGACGTTGAGCGCGGCGGACAGCTGGCCAACCACCAACATGGCGACCAGCAGGAAGACGCGTTGGGCCGAACGCACTCTATGCATACGCGTGAGACTCCTTGATTATCGAGGCATGCTCTCCCTGCATGATACCCACAATGCCCGCTCCAGGCAACGGCTCCGGCAGCAGTTGCGCCGTCCCAAGTGCCAGGTAAGGTAGGCAGAGCGGCCGGTTGTCAACCACAGTCCGAGGAGATTCAGACTATGTTGAACATTGATTTCCCCATCCACGGCGCCATTCTGCATCACCGCCTGGGCACGGTGACCGGCGAAGGCCTGCGCATCGAGGTCGCCGGTACGGCCCCCCTGGGAGGGAGCGTTGTCGTCAACGGCGTGCCTGCCCGGCGCGCGGGCACCCACTTCGCTGCCGACATCTTGCTGCGCGACGCGGAGACGGACATCCGCGCCGAGTATATCGGGCTTGAAGGCCAGGCGAGCCAGACCGTCCGCGTGCTTTGGGATCGGTATTCGGAGAAGCGCTACCGGTTCTCCATCGATGACAACAGCTTCTTTCTCCGCCAGATCGCCCACGAGCGCCCCAAGTCGCTGTTCGACTGCTTCTACCTGAACATCTTGCGCGAGCTGAACCGGAAATACGGCGCCAAGTTCACCGTCAACGTCTTCTACGCCACCCCCGGCAACGACTTCACCATGGCCGAGTTCCCCACCGACTACCGGGGGGAATGGGCGGACAATGCCGACTGGCTGAAATTGGCCTTCCATGCGTATGCGGAATTCCCGGATCGGCCCTACCAGTACGCGTCTGCCGAGAAGTTGGCGAGCGATTTTGATCTGGTGGCAGGAGAGATTCTGCGCATTGCCGGGGAGGAAGCCTATGCGCCCCCAACGGTGATCCACTGGGCCATGTGCCAGGGCGGCGTGCTGCCGGTTCTGCGCGACCGGGGGGTGAAGGTGCTCAGCGGCTTCTTCAGTCCAAAGGGCGACAACTACGACATCAACTACCACCTCGACCAGCGCCGCTCCGAGCACGTGTTCCGGCACGACGCGATCATGGATTGGGACAGCGGCATCATCTTCAGCAAGGTGGATGTGGTCTGCAACGGCACCCCCGTCGAGCAGATCGTCCCCAAGCTCGCCCCGCTCACCACTCAACCCGAAACCGGCGAGGTGATGGACCTCTTTACCCACGAGCAGTACTTTTTCCCGTTCTACCGGAACCACATTCCCGACCACGCCGAACGCCTCGATACCGCCATCCGCTACGTCACCGAGCAAGGCTACCGCCCCGTCTTCTTCCACGAAGGCTTCATGGGTGGCCGCGACCCGCGGGAGTAGGACTGGAATGGTGGAAGAATGGAATGATGGAAGACTGGAATACTGGGTAGCAGGGGAAGAGCGGCAGGGCCCAAGGCCGCCCAGTGCCTCCCCATTCTCCCATTCCATCCTCCCCCCATTCCGCCATTCCCCCATTCCATCATTCCATCATTCCCCCATTCCCTTCCCCATCCCGGAGCCAAACCATGAACACCGTGAACACGCACGAAGCCCCCGCCGCCGTCGGCCCCTACTCCCAAGCCATCGAGGCCAACGGTCTCCTCTTCTGCTCCGGGCAGATTGCCCTTGACCCCGAAACGGGGACGATGGTGGGCGACGATGTGGCCACGCAGACGGGCCAAGTCCTCAAGAACCTCTTCGCCGTCCTGGCCGCCGACGGCCTTGGCCCCCAGAACGTGGCCAAGACGACCGTATTCCTCCAGGACATGGGGCAGTTCACCGCCATGAACCAAGTCTATGCCAACGCTTTTGGCGAGCACCGTCCGGCCCGCGCGGCTGTCGAGGTCGCTGCCCTCCCCAAGGGCGCTCTCGTCGAGATCGAGTGCATCGCCGCCCGCGAGTGACCCCGCCATGCACATCTACGGCAGAACCCAACCGCTTGCCCACTACCCCATCCTGGATGCACTCGCCGTTCTTGGTCAGCTCGGCTTTGCCGGCGTGGAGATCTGTCTGGAGAATCCGGATCTTGCGCCGGAGGAACTGACCGAGGATCTTGCCCGGCGGGTCGGCGAACAGGCCCAGGCCTTGGGACTGACGCGCTCGGTGAGTTACCACAAGGACTTCATCCACGACGATGCCATGCTGGCGGCGACGAAGAAGGCGATTCGCCTGACCCCCGCGTTCGGGGCTGCCGTGTTCGTCTACGCTGGCTCCCGCCCACGCGCGGGAGAGGCCGGGGCCTGGGAGCGCATGGTTGCGCGCACTCGCGAATTGGTCCAGGTGGCGGAGGAAGTGGGCGTCGTGCTGGCCCAGGAGTTCGAGCCTGGCTTCGTCGTCGGCTGCACAGCGGATCTGCACGGTCTGTTTGCGGAAGTTCCCTCGGCCCACCTCCAGGCCAATCTGGATCTGGGACATGTCTTCCTCTGCGATCCCGACCCCATGGCCGCCATCGCCAGTCTGCGCGGGCGTATCGTCCACTGCCACATCGAGAACATGGCCTGTGGCGTTCACTGCCATCTGCCGCCATGGGAAGGGGACATGGACCTGCCCGCCTACCTTCGCGCGCTGGGCGCCATCGGCTATGTGGGGCCGCTTGCCCTGGATCTCTACAACGAAGACTACGAGCAGGTCGGTCCGCGTGCCGTGTCGTTCCTGAAGGCCTGTTGCCCGAATCAGACGAACAGAGCCATGCCATGAGCCGTCTCCTCTCCCTCCTCTTCGTCCTCCCATTGTTGGCTCGGGCCCAGCCCGCCGAACGGAGCGATGCCATGTGCGAGGTCATCCCCCTGCCATACGACCGCGCCCTCCGGAACCCGATGAAGGGGTTCACCACACTCAATGCGCGCACGGGCCACGAATGGGCCTCGCTGGCGCACCACTACATCCGCTGGAACGAGATCGAGAACGATGACAGTGATGGCATCGACAAGATCCGCGATTTCTGCGACCGCAAGTGGGGGAAGTTCCCGGGCCTCAATGTGAAGGTCATCCCCCGGGTGTATCTCCACTGGTCCGGCGACAAGCGCAAATACTGGCCGGCAGACATGAAGGCGGACGACTACACCAGCCCCCAGTTCCGCGCTCGCGCTCTGCGCCTGGTGCAGCGCCTGGGCACGCTCTGGAACAACGACTCCCGCGTCGCCTTCGTGGAGTTGGGGTTCTTCGGGAAATGGGGGGAGCACCATTCCCCCGCGCCGACTCCGGAGATGCAGAAGCTCATTGCGGACGCCTTCGCCGAAGCGCTCCCCGACAAGCTCGTTTCGGTGCGCCACCCCTGGAAGGAGTTCACCGCGCAGCCCTTCGGGGCCTACTGGGATTCCTGGGCGCACTACCAGCAGATGTGGGCGCACGGCAAACCCATTGCCGAACTCAATGCCACGACCAAGCGGTGGCAGCAGACCTACATCGGCGGCGAGACGGCCTATGACTGGGGCATGTGGGAAACCCAGCCGGGGAAGAACGCCACCGAGAGCGTGACCGTCGGCCGCCACCGGGACTTTGTCATCCACAGCATCCGCTGGCTGCACTGCACGCAGTTGCGTTGGATCGGCAACTACGACGCCAGGAACCCGGGTGCTCGGCGCGGGGCGGAAGAGATGCAGAAGGCCTTCGGGTACCGGTTTGTGCTGGAGAAAGCGGCTTTCGACCCGACCGTGGCTCCGAACGGCGAATTGCGCGTGGCCTTCCAGATCAAGAACGAGGGTGCCGCCCCCTTCTACTACCGCTGGCCTGTCGAGGTGGCCTTGCTCGATCCCAAGACCCGCAAGGTCGTCTGGCGCGACACCTTCCCCGATCTCGACATCCGCACTTGGCTCTCGGGAGACAACTGGACCGCGCCAGAGTGGATCGCCATCGACAAGTGGCCGAAGAAGGCACCCAAGGAGAACTGGTCGGACCAACCCGCCCGCTGGGGAGTCCCGCCGAAGAGCTACGAAGCCAAGGGTGCCTTCACGATCAAAGCCCCCGCTGGCGAGTACCTCCTCACCTTGGCGGTGCTCGATCCCGCCGGCATGCTTCCCAGCCTTCGCTTCGCCACCGCCAACTACCTGAAGGGGGGGCGCCACCCCATCGGCATCGTTGCGGTTGGCGGGGGCACGGGCGGCCCCCTGCCCAAGGACTTCCCCTTCGACTTGCCTCGCGCCGACAAGAGCCTTCAGTACACGCCTGAACTCCGCCTGGACGAGTAATCCACACTCCTGGCCTCAACGGTGTCTGATATGCACAATCACCTACTTCGGACCTTGCTTATGTCTGCTGCAATTGCTGCGGCGCTGGGTCACAGCGATGCCGCCGAGATCGTGCTTCCCCGGCGCTGGCCGCTAGGGGAGGAACTGACCGAATGGAAGACGCAACGGACCTGCCGAACAGACGCCGAAGTGGCCACGGCTCGCCGCAATGTCCGTGAGACAGAATGGGGCCGCAGGGAATTGCGCGGGGAACTCGCCAGGTCTCGGCGCTGGCTGGAGATGTCCGACGAAGCGTTGTGGGGACTCGTGCTGCCAACCACCATCCCCCGCCGGCACTATGTCAACCAACTGCATGGCTGCCCCGTGCACGGCACGGCGATCAAGAAGCGCGATCACTTCCACCCCTGGCGCATTGATCCGGTCGGCCATCCGTGGAAAGTCCAGTGCCCGGTCGGCAAGGAATGGTACCCCTCCAACGATTTCGCGAACGGCGAGACCACCGGCGGCGAGTTCCCGGACGACGGCTTTGCCTACGTGCGGGACGACGGCGAGCACTTCTACTTCCTCGCCGAATACTCCGAGCGAGTGCATCTGCGCTGGGTGAGGCCGGCCGTAACGTCCCTGGCTCGCTCCTATCTGCTGACCGGAGATCGGCGGTACGCGCGGAAGGCTGCGATCATGCTCTACCGGATCGCCGAGGAATACGGGCATATGAGCCATGTCATCGACGACCGCGCGCGTTGTGACTGCGGCTACCCGCGCGTGCTTCCCCGAACGCCCCTCAAACGAGTGACCGGGAACGGCTGGGTTGGCTTTTTCACCGACCGAATCTGGGAGAACGACAACACCGTGGTCTGCGCCCAAGCCTATGACGACATCTTTGATGCCCTCGGCGATGACGACCCCGAACTGCTGGCCTTCGTGCAGGCCCAGCGGCAGCGGGCAGACACCGGTCCTCAGCGCGCCATTTTCGCACACCTCTCGCGCTTTCCCGTGCCTCGCACGATGGCCGAGTTCCGCCAGTCCATCGAGACGAACATGCTCCGGGTTATGGCGCAGGGAGTTCTGGACCGGGCGATCAGCGGCAACGACGGCATGCATCAGAACGCGATGATCACGCTGGCTCTGGTGATGGGAACGCCACAGGCCCGGGAATTGGTGGACTGGTGCTACACTGGCCCCGGCCAGATGCAGTTCCATCTTCCCAACTACTTCTTCCGGGACGGTTCGGCCTTCGAGAGCCTGGGAGGATACAACTCCATCCACATCCGAGGCCTGAACGCAGTGGTCGGCAAGATGGAGCGCTTGCGCGCCCTGTTGCCGGACGTGTTCCCGCCCGCCAAGTACCCCCGCATCACCGACCAACTCAGGCATCGTCTGTTGTACGATTTTCCGACCCGGCTGGTCCTGGCCGGGAGCTACTCCCCCATGGTCGGCGACACGGGCAGACCCGCCGACACCCGGCGCCGCGACCCAATCGGGGTTGGCAGCGACCTGAAACCAAGGGACTATGACTCGGCCTTCCGGCTGTATGGCGATCCCCGCTATGCCCAAGTGCTGGCCTCGGCCCGAGGTGGCTTGCCGCGCCCGGATCTGTTCGGCGAGCCGCTCGACGATGCCGTGGCCCAGGCGCTTGCCGAGACCGGTCGCCAGGCCGAGCGTGAGACGGATGTTCTCGACGGCTACGGCCTGGGCATCCTGCGCAGTGGCGAGGGAGAGAGCAAACGGGCCCTGGCCATGTTCTACGGCAAGCTCCGTGGGCACGCCCATGACGACTTCCTCGACATCGGGCTGGTGGCCCATGGCCTCTACCCCATGCAACACCTCGGGTATCCCCGGTCTTGGCATCACAGCGCCAAATGGGAGAAGAACTGGGCCACTCACTACCGGGTGGGCGTGGCCGGACCAGGCGCGGACTTCAGACTCAAGGGTGCGGTCCGAGCCGTGGCCTCGGTGCCGGGATTGCAGTACATCGATGTGGAAGGCATGCCCTATCGTGAACGGAAGGGCGGCACATTCGCCCGATGGCAAGCCGTGGAGGACCGCATCTACCGACGCTCGTGCGCCCTTGTGGACCTGTCGGCGACCGACTTCTACGTCGTGGACGTGTTCCGGGTCCAGGGCGGCTCG
>JABGQJ010001069.1 GCA_018648945.1 Victivallales bacterium | reverse complement strand
GTGGATGTATACTGCGGCATTGCCTCCAGACAAATACGTCTTTCGGGCAGTGCACCGTCCGTTGCCGGACGCCCCCCCCGTGGAGAGCGCCGACGTGCCGTTCCGTATCGTGGCAGCAACCGTGTCGGTGCCCGCTCTCGCCTACGACACATGCGAGCGTGACGCTAGCGTGATGGCATGGGTCGCCGACCCCGGCGCAGGCGATGCCGAGCCTCTACTGCTGCTGCGCTGGTCAGCGGGGGAAGGCCACAACATCACGCAGGCGGGGGGCACGGCCTACCCGATCCCCTCGCCCGCCGCCCGGATCTCTCTCGGCCAGATTCCCCCCGGCGGCGAGTTCGATGACTGCTGCTGGTTGGCGGCCACCTGCGAAGACCGAGTGCAGCTGTTCCGGCACGAGCTGACCGTTGCCCGATGGCAGAGCCAGCCCATCCCCCTGCCCGTAGAAGACGCGCAGCCCATCCAACGCTTTCCGGACCGCGAACGCGCGGTCTTCCTCGCAACGGGGAAGGGCACCGCGGGCCCGGCGCTCTGCGGGGTGGTGGTGCAGGAGGAAACGGAGGAGGAGCCACAGCCCTGGAGCGTGCCGCTGAGTGTGAGCCCGGCACACGCGGTCTGTTCCTTCGGCACAGAGGGACTGATTTCATTGCTGTTCGTGGTGCACGGGGAGAAGGAGGACCGCCTCGTGCGCATGGCCGTGGACGAGTCCGGCACCGTGACCGCACCCGAGACCGTGGTGCGCGCCACCCCAAACCGGGTTCTGGCCGTGGCAACCGACATGCGCGAGGAAGCCCCACCCACGTTTTTGGTCCTGGAAGCCGATCGCCACAAACACAACTGCCTGGCCTTGGTCCGTATCCCTCTTGAAGGCGAACTGACTGCACGCGAACCGGTCCCTCTCGCCGGCTGGCCGGGGCTCGGAGAGGAAGGTGACGGGCAGCCGCTTCCCGTTGCGGAGATCGCCTTGGAGACGAGCCCCAAAGGCGTCGTCTGGATCGCGTTGACGGATCAGGCTGGGGCCCTCTACGGCGCGCGTCTGGATGGCAAGCCCCTCAAGCTATACCGGGATGCACAGGACGGACGACGAGCCACCCACCCCCACGTAGGGGCGCTGCGCAACGTCACCACGCTCTCCTGCTTCAGCGAGACCGGGGGCCTCTTCCACGTCGACGTATCCGGAGACTTCTGATCCATGCCCCGCCCCACCGACAACCCTTACGGCGAACGCCTACTCAAGTTTGCGGCCCCGGTGCTGAAGGGCCTCGATGTTTGGGACTTGCAGATCAAACTCATCGGCTGGGGATCCGGCACCGACAACGACGGGATCGGCAACGTCCTGGACCCGGTGCGCGTCACCGGCACCTTTGATGCCGCCACCCGCGACGCGGTCATGCGCTTCCAGAAAGCCCACGCGCTGCCAATCGACGGCATCGTCAATGTGCCCGTGTTCCACGCCATCGACCGGGAAGCCGCCCTCCACCCCATCCTCATGCACCATCTCAAGTGCCCGTGCGTCCACGGCGCCAACGACGGCCCCATCCTCTGCCGATGCACCAAGCACCCGGACGGCGGTAAGGCCGGCAAGTGCGAAGGGTTCGGGAAAGGGCGCTTTGGCGGGAAATTCCTTCTCGACGGTGTCAAGCTCGCCGATGGAACAACCGACCTGGGCAATGAGAAACTCGATCTCTACGATATGCAGGAATACAAGGGCATGGACAAGGCCGTGCTCTGGGCGCTCCGCGCCCTCATGCACCGCGCCGAACTGAAGGTCATCCGCATCCAGGAAGGATACCGCTGCTGGCTCGACAACTACCATCACGCGGACGACATCCGCTGGCGTCACCGCAGGTCCACCTTCCACTTCGGCAAGGCCGTCGAGTTCTACACCATGGACCCCGGCTGCACGCAGGGCGAGTGGAAGGACGCTGTCACCCACTGCCCCGAGTGCGAGGGAATCCGCAAGAAGGCCGTGGCAAAGTGCGGGTTCCAGCTCCGCTGGCAGGAAGAGAACCGGGTCAGCGTCGCGGAAGTCAGCAAAGCCGCCCGGCCTCCCGCCACCCCCTTCAGCGTCCACGTTGACACCGTCCGGCGCCTTGAACGGAAGGACGACGAATTCGTCAAGAGCGACGCGGACGCCGAGAAGCCCCGCTACGGGGGCAAGCTCAACGCCATGTTCTTCCCCGTGGATCTCGGGAGCGGCTACGACCCCAGAATTGCGGCCAGTCAACCGTTCTTCCTCAATACCGAGAGCGGTCCGGGAGGCTGGTTCCCCCTCGGCAAGTCACGCCTGCTCCATGGGGGGGTTCACCTGTACGTGGGTGCCGGCACGAAAGTCCGGGCCATCGCCGACGGCGAGATCGTCGGCTGCCGCGCCGGAGATGC
>JABGQJ010001068.1 GCA_018648945.1 Victivallales bacterium | reverse complement strand
GCCGTTGCCCCCCCGAGAGCCGCACCCCGCGTTCGCCCACCAGCGTGTCGTATCCATCTGGGAGTTCACGGATGAACGGATGCGCGTTGGCGGCACCGGCGGCTGCTTCGACGTCTGCCGCGCTCGCCTCTGGCCGTCCGAGGAGGATGTTGTCGGCAATGCTGCCGCTGAACAGGAATGGGTCTTGGAACACCTGCCCGATCTGGGACCGCAGGAAGCCCTGCGTCAGGCCGCGGATGTCCTGTCCGTCCAGCGTAATCATCCCGCTGTGGGGATCGGCAAACCGTGGCATCAGGTTCATCATGGTGGTCTTCCCTGAACCACTCGGGCCGACCAGGGCAAAGAGCTCGCCGGGCCGGGCTTTGAAGCTGATGTCGCTGAGCACGTCGCTGGTGTCATAGGCATAGTGCACCGCATTGAAACACACCTCGCCACGGACCTCCGGCAAGGTCACGGCATCCGGGAGATCGGCAACCGCTGGCGGCGTGTCCAGCACCTGGAACAGCCGGTCTGCCCCGGCAAGTGCGGTCTGCACACTGACGTTCAGGTTGACGAACCAGGCGGTCGGGCCGAATAGGTTGCCCAGATAGGTGACGAAAGCGACCATGTCCCCGGCGGTCATGTCGCCGGCGATGACAGCGGCCCCGCCGACCCACAGGACCAGGACCGTCCCAGCCGTGGCCGTAATGTCGGCGACGCCTGAGGAGGAAGCCCCCAGGAGGGTCTGTCGCAGCCGCGCCAGCAGGCGCCGAGCCAAGGCGCTGTGGTACGCCTGTGCCTGCCGTTCCTCTCCGGTGAAGGCCTTGGACTCCCGCATCCCCGAGAGGCTCTCCTGCAGCGTTTCGGAGGCCTGGGACATGGCCTGCTGGACCTCGTGCCCAGTGCGCCGCAAGGGCTTGCCGAAAGCCCAGATGCAGAAGCCGAACACCGGTAGTGTCGGCAGGCTCACGACGGCGAGGAAGGGGTTGATCTTGAACAACACCACCAGAGTGACCACGAGCCGCAGTGAGTTGGTGACAAAATCGACCAATGTGGACGTGTAGAGCCCCTGCACAGCACCCGCGTCGTGGTTGAAATGCGACATCAGCTTCCCGGTCTTCTCCCGGGCCAGGAACTGCAGGGCCTGCGACTGGATGTGCGCGAACAGAGACCGCCGCAGGTCCATGGAGGCGCGCTCCCCAACCTGGGTGAACAGGTACTGTCGGGCCAATCCGAAGACGGCCGACAGCACCGAGATGGCCAGGAAGGCGATGCACACGATCGCCAATGCTCCCGAACTCTTGCGCACAAAAACATCATCGATGAGGATTTTCAGAACCCAGGGGAAGGCCAGGCCGAGAATAGTCACGACCACGGCACAGGCCAAGGCTGCCAGTTGCCGGCCCAGATACGGACGTAGATAGCTCAGGGAGCGCAGGAGGAGACGCATTAGGTCAACGCCTCCCCACCACGCAGACCCGACACCAGCATCTCAGCCAGACGCCGGAGCCTCGACTCCATGTCGGCCGCCGTCACCCCATGCATCGCATACACAAACCCCACGTCGAAGGCTTCGTAGAAAGTCGCCGCGCACGACGCTGTGTCCGCTATCCCAAACTCTCCTTCACGACAGCCTTCGGCGATCAACCCCGACACCACCTCAATGCACTGCTCCTGGTAGGGCCGAACCCGCTCCGCGAAGGGGCCACGCAGTGAGGCGAGCATCTCGAACGCCTCCGGCAACTGCCCCATCTCCTGGAGATTCCGACGCGGCCGAACAAGCGCCGCCTCCGTCAGCCTGCACCCAACCGGCCCGCCGCCGGCAGCCACTGCCTGCACCTCGGCCAGAATGCCCCGCTCATGCTCCTCGATCAGCGCAAAGAAGACATCCTCCTTGCCCGCAAACTCCAGGTAAACGCTCCCCTTCCCGATCCCCGCTGCCTCGGCAATATCCGCCACCGTCGTCTTCCGCACCCCATAGCGACGGAAGAGCCCCAAGGAAGACTCCAGAATCTGCTCTCGACGAGACATCAAATGATCTCCAATCTGACCAATGACCAAATATGCATTTGGGTCATACTGTAGGTTGGGATGGCTCCGTGTCAAGGGGCACCAGCCCCCGCTTCCATCTGGGACGGAGTGGACGGAGTGGACGGAGTGGACGGAGTGGACGGAGTGGACGGAGTGGACGGAGTGGACGGAGTGGACGGAGTGGGCGGCGCCATTCGGGAGTTTCGCCTTGTTTCCGAAGGCTCTTCCCGGCCAGTTGCCCCACCACACTCGCCGCGCAATAGTGCATGGGAACCCACCCCGTTCGACTACGCTCAGGGACTTCGGCATTCCACCCCTTCGACTTCGCTCAGGGCCTTCGGCATTCCACCCCTTCGACTTCGCTCAGGGCCTTCGGC
>JABGQJ010001067.1 GCA_018648945.1 Victivallales bacterium | reverse complement strand
GCCGAAGGCCTGACCCACAAGGAGGCGGCCGGGCTGCGCTGCCGGCATTTCGGCTTCATCTTCCAGACCTATAACCTGCTTCCGGTCTATACGGTCTACGAGAATGTCGAGTTCCCCTTGCTCCTGCTTGACATGCCCGCCAAGGAGCGGGAAGATGCCGTCCGGCAGGCCATCGAGGCTGTCGGCCTGACCAGCAAGATCGCCTCCCGTCCCGCGCAGCTCTCCGGTGGGGAAGGGCAACGGGTGGCCGTGGCCCGGGCCATGGTCAAGAACCCGGAGATCGTGCTTGCCGATGAACCCACTGCCAATCTCGACGCCGAGAATGCCCACCACATTCTGCAGACGATGGCGGAGCTGAACGCGAAGCTGGGCACCACGTTCATCTTTTCCTCCCATGACGAGAAGGTGATTCAGTACCTGCGTCGCAGGATCTCCCTGGAAGACGGCCGGGTCGTGGCGGACGAGTGCGAAGACGCCGCCACTCCCGGCAAGGAGGGGTGAGATGCTGCTGCTCAAGCTGGCATACCGGAATCTGGTGGGGGCAGGGCTGCGCACATGGCTCAGTGTGATTGTGCTGTCCTTGTCCTATGTGGTGATTATCTGGATGCAGGGATTCCTGGATGGTTGGAACCGGCAGGGCCGGCACGACATGATCCAGCAGGAAGTCGGCGGCGGGCAGGTCTGGCATAGCCAGTACGACCCCTACGATCCCCTCACCTTCGAGGACAGTCATGCCCCAGTCCCTGCCGAACTGAGCGATCGCGTCGCCGCCGGGGAGATCGCGCCCATCCTACTCTCCCAGGCCACCATCTACCCCCAGGGGCGGATGCAGAACATCGTTCTCAAGGGCATCGCGCCGGATCAGGACGTGCTGGCCTTGCCAACCGCTGGCCTGGCCGTGGACGATGCCGCCATTCCGGCCGTGATCGGCGAGCGCATGGCCCGGAACGCCAACCTTCAGGTAGACGATCTCGTTACCGTCCGTTGGCGCGATGCCAAGGGCGCGCTCGACGCCTGCGACGCGAGGATTGTGCACATCATGGATACCGATGTCCCCGCCATCGACAACGGCATCTTTTGGGTTCCTCTCGAACGGCTGCGGACCATGCTCCAAGTGCCCGGCGAGGCAAACCTCCTGGTCGTTGGGCAGGGGCTTGGCCCCATGCCGGAGGCCGCTGGCTGGATCCTGCAGGATCAGGAGGCCCTCCTACAGGACTTCACCGACATGATCCGCATGAAGAGCATCAGCAGTTCGGTCATGTACCTGATCCTGCTCTCCCTGGCGCTGCTGGCCATTTTCGACATCCAGGTGCTCTCGATCTTCCGACGGCATCGCGAGATCGGCACGCTCATCGCCTTGGGCATGACCCGGGGCCGTGTCATCCGGCTGTTCACGTTGGAGGGGATGTTGCATGGCGTCCTGGCGGCCCTGGTCGGGGCCGTGTATGGCGTCCCGCTGCTGGCTTGGCAGAGGGTGGCGGGCTTCGCGATGCCCAAGGCCGTCGACAGCTACGGCGTCGCGATCGCGGAGACCATGTACCCGGTCTACAGCGCCCAGCTCGTCGTGGCAACCGTTCTCGTCGTCATGGCAGCGGTCACCGTGGTGAGCTTTCTGCCGACTCGCCGGATTGCGCACCTGAATCCCACGGACGCCATCAGGGGGAAAGTGTCATGATCCACTTTCTTCTCAAAGGCCTGTTGCGCGACCGTTCGCGAAGCCTGTTTCCCGTTCTGGTGGTCACCATGGGGGTGGCGCTTACCGTGCTCTTGCAGAGCTGGATGGGCGGCGTGATGGGGGATATGATCCGCACGAATGCCGCCTTCGCCACGGGGCACGTCAAGGTGACCACCCGCGCCTTCGCCGAGAACGAGGGGCAGAACCCCACCGACCTGGCCCTGCTTGGTGTCGGTGGGCTGATCTCGACACTCCACGAACGCCACCCGGGGATCCAGTTTGTGCCGCGCATCCGGTTCGGCGGTTTGCTCGACATCCCGGATGAGCAGGGCGAGACCCGGGAGCAGGCCCCAGTCGCCGGGCAGGGCATCGATCTGTTCTCCCCCGGGACCAGCGAGGTCGCGCGACTGAATATCGAGAGCTCCATCGTCCGGGGGCGCCTTCCCCAGAAGCCGGGCGAGGCCCTGATCAGCGATGGCCTGGCCTGCAAGCTGGACGTTGCGCTCGGCTCCCCGGCCACGCTGCTGAGCTCGACCATGCACGGGGGCATGACCATGCATAATTTCACCATCGTCGGCACCGTGCCCGAGCAACCGCTTGAGGTCGGCACGCTGATCTGCGGGCGACCGCTGCCAGTCGGCCAGACTCATCGGTCCTACGGGGGTTTCCTCCCCGTCGACGAGACAATGATCGACGGCGTCCTCGAAGCGTGTG
>JABGQJ010001066.1 GCA_018648945.1 Victivallales bacterium | reverse complement strand
ACATTCCTCTCGCCCTGGAGAACGACCCCGTAGTTGGGGCAGTGAGCGAAGGAGCAGGAGCGGATGGTGTTCTCCTTGCCCGCCATCGTGGTGCCGGGACACTGCTTCTTGCGTCCCTTCTCCTCGGCGTTGGGCACGCCACGCGCGTACGAGGGGTAGAGCAGATTGCAGTACTCGACCAGACAGTTGTTGCTGTTGCTGAAGCGGAAGGTGCAGCCGAAGAAGTGGAAGCCGGACAGCTCGACGAAAGCACTGTCCGTGCCCTTGAACGCATAGTCGCGTTGCTTGGCGCGGATGTCCGCAGGGGCAGCTTTGCTGGACATGAGCGTGAGCGTGCCGTCGGTCGCCAGATGCCATTCCCCGTCCACATCCAGGGCCTCGCGCTTACCCATGAGGTAGTAGAAATCATCGTGCCACCAGTTGCGGTTCTTGGTATGGAACTCGTTCATCGTGATCATGTAGGGCAACACGTCGCTGCCCTTCTCGTAGCCCTCCACCGTACGGCTCCACGACCAGAACTGATGGGCCACGTTGAGGATGGCCGTAGCCCCGTTCCAGTCGATGCCGGTGGCGGCCAGTTCGGGATCGCGGATGGCCTTGTATTCGCTCTTCGGCCCGACCGTGGCCCAGCCGTCGCGGGTGAGAATCCGGTCGGGCGCGCAGTTGGGCCAACGGGCCTCGGTCAGCATCTGCTCGCCCGCGAAGAGCTGCTCGAAGGTCAGCGGCGTCTTGGTCGTATAGAGGCCCTTGCCTGCCGGCTGCCAGCCCGTGATTGGCTCCGTGCCGTCCAGCAACACGCGTTCACCGGGATAGGCCCGGACCCGGATCGGCTTTGCCGCCGTGCCCTTCTTGGCGATGGTCACCGCCTCGCGGTAGGTTCCGCTGCGCACGAAGCAGGTGTCGCCCGGCTGGAGCAGGTTCACACCGTGCTGAATGGTCCGGAACGGCTGGGCCAGCGTCCCCGGATTGGCATCGTCGCCGCTAGGCGAGATGAAGACCGTGGCAGCGGAGAGGGCGAAGGGCAGCAGGCAGGCAAAGAAGAGACGCAGGCGGAACATGGCAAGACCTCGCGATGCGGTAGAGAATGTCTGGCGCACAATCTCGCCCCAAACCGGCCGGTCTTCAATTCCGCACCCCCAAGCGGGACGGACGATGGACGGACGAGCAGCAGGCCATCCGTTCGAGCGCAGGCATGCCCCCCACACTTCCGTCCATCGTCCATTCCCGTCCATGTTGTCCATGCCGTCCATTTCCCCATGCCCCCGCACAGAGCTCCCAGCTCGCTTCCCCGCCCGCTCTCAGCGCACAGTCTCGCCGCTGACAGGCCGATCCTCAATGCCCAGGAACTTCTCGATCTCCTGCTCCAGGAAATGGACTTCATCCTGCGTGCTCAGGCCGCTGAGGAGCTTCACGTCTCGCCCGTCGGTGGTTGCGGCATAGAGGGCGTAGAAGACGCGGCTCTGAACGGCCTCCGATTTCACGTATAGCTGTTTGAGCATCCGCGCCACAATGCGCTTGTCGCAGGCCACGGGCACGGGCCCGGACGTGACGTGAAGGAGACCACCCGAAACCGTGATCGTGGTACTGTTCAGTAGTGCGACCAGGGTGCAGTAACCGAACATCAACCCAACGATACCGGCACCCAGGGCAACGCCGACTAGATCCCCAGCTCGGCGGTCACCTGCCAGGAGGGCGACGGCGCAGACAAGGACAACCAGGATTCCCGCCACGGCACCTCCCCCAAGCACGATGAACCCCGTCGTGGACATGGTATCCTTGCGCACGATGCGCATTGCGCCTCCCTCATAGAACACCTCAGCGTTCTTAGGCTTCGCGACCTCACCCCGTTCCCTGGCCATCGGCTTGTCTCCACCCGCCATGCCGTCCAGCTGTCTGGAGCAGTCGAACAGCGCCGCGCAGGGGACGCACTTGGCCAGTCCACGCTTGAGATCCACGTTGTCGACGGCGATGGCGGCACCGCACTTCTCGCATAGCACCTGCATACGGCTTCCTCCTCCAGTTGGCCCCTCAGCGCTCGACTTCGCCGCGGATGGGACGATCCTCGATGCCCAGGAACTCTTCGATCTCTTGCTCCATGAACAGGGCTTGTTCCTGCTTGTCCAGGCCGCCGATCAGCTTCTCGTCGCGTCCATCTGTGGTGGTGACGCGGAGCTCATAGCTGATGCTCGTGCCATTCTTGCTGTGGCTGACGTGCCGCTTGGTGTAGAGCTGCTGCAGGATCTCGGCCTTGAACTCCTTGTTGCCGGGCCACTTGATGGGACCATGGACGATCTTGAGCAGGCTGTTCATCACAGTGATGGTCGTGTTGTTCAGGAACCCGGCCAGCGTGGCATAGGCGACGCCAATGCCCACGGCTCCATGGATCGTGCCT
>JABGQJ010001065.1 GCA_018648945.1 Victivallales bacterium | reverse complement strand
CCGCTTCCATGCGGAAGAGATTGCACATGATGTGCCGGTTGCACATGCAGTACTTGGGCTCGCGCGTGGAAGAAAAGGCAATGTTGTCATCCGGCAGGTACAGGGGATCGATGTCGGCCACGCCCGGCGCCCCGGTCAGTTGACGCAAGCCCGAGCCGTCCGCTTGGACCTCGTAGATATGGTAGTCCTCGCCCTTGTGCCGGCGCATGGAGAAGAGAACTCGTTTCCCGGAGAAGTGGACCTCCGCATCCCGCACCACACCGGGGCACTCGACCAGGGTCGAGGCCTGCCCCGAGGCCACGTCGAAGACCCGCAACGCGCTTGGGCCACGGAATTTGCCGGTGTTGATCTCGCCGGTCTGGAAAATGGTAGCGGTGTTGTGGTGATCCGCTGGGTACTGCGCCCGGCGCACGTAGAGAATGCGCAGCTTGCTGAGGGCCGGGTGGGCGAGCAGAACGCGCGTGCTGAGGGCCGCGACATCCTCCCGCAGTTGCTTGGCGCGCGGGGCGAGGACAGCCACCGCTTCCTGCCCCTCGCGGATGGCATCCAGCCTAGTGCGCAAGGCAGCCACTTCGGCGGCAAAACCACGCCAAGTCTCGCCCTGGGAGGGGAACTGGCGCTCGCGGGTCCGCAAGCCGGCTTGCAGCGCCGCCACATCGATGCCGGCCAGCGATTTCTGCAGCGTGCGCCGCGCGGCTTCCTCGGCAAAGCGAGCCTGCAAACGGGCCGTTGCCTCGGGGTCGATGGTGCCCTTCATCTTCACGTCGTCCAAGGTCACATGCCCCCAACCGGCCGTGTGCTGGTCCACGACCTTCAGGTAGACCTGCTTGCCCACTAGCTCGGGTACCTGCCAGGTGCGCTGGGCCATCTTCTGGGCGTTGTTGCCCCGGGCCTGCTGGTGCTCCTTGCCGTCGAGGGTGCAAAGCGCCACATAGGTCTCCTTGTGCTTGCCACCGCCCACCATCAGGCTGATCTCAGGCCCGGCCAAGCTGAAGACAGGACTCAGCACGACCCCCGTGTAGCGGTCGTCGGGCTTGTACTTGGGCGATTCCAGAGTGGAGAGAAAGTACTTCCCCACTTTGCTGTAGGCCCCGCCCGAGTGGTGGTACTCCGCGCGATCGCACACCAGCATGCCAAACCCGCCCTCCATCAGCAGCCAGGGCGCCAGCTTGCCGGACTCAAAGCCGAACTGCACGGTTGGTTGTGCAACGAGAGAGACCGCCCAGAACAGGGCGGAGAGAACAGACCAAGACCGCATGTGTCGGGCTCCGTGCGTAGAAACGATGGCGTCGAACATGCTGGGAACATCGCCCCCATCCGGCGGAATGCCAAGTCTCGTGACTGCGGCGGCAAAGCAGCCCCCTACTGCGACGTGAGGATCCCTGGATGCATCGGGCTGGGCGAGAGAACCCGTGATGGGAAAAGGCACGCGCAAGGCAAACATGCAGGGAGGGTGCCTCGTTGTATGACGAGGGCCCGCGAGAGAAAACAGACTCGTGCCCCGGATTCCACACTGTCACAAGGGGAGTCAACTATGGACTCGCGCCGTTTCACCTTGATCGAGCTTCTCGTCGTCATCGCCATCATTGCGATTCTCGCCTCCATGCTCCTCCCGGCCCTGGCCCAGGCCCGCGCGAAGGCCAGACAGGCGGCCTGTACGAGTAACCACAAGCAACTGGGGCTGGCGCTCATGATGTACGCCGACGATGAGAGGGAGCGCTACCCCTACGCCATCTACGCCAGCAACCCCAGCCCCTTCCCCCTGATCTACGAGTACCTGGACAGCTACGTGGGCACCCCCGATATCTGGATCTGCCCGGTTCGTACGGGTGTCATGCGCGGCGGTTACACGGACCGCAGCATCACCTACAACAGCCGGACCTACCGGGTGTACCCGAACGTCGGCTGGAACTCCGCCTTGGCGGGGTACACGCTTGGTGGCGTGACCCACCCCTCGGCGACCGCCGCGATCGCCGACTGCTCACACCCGATCTGGGCCTCGCACGTGGATCGCATCGCCTGGGCTTCCAGCGGGGATGGCGTGCTCTATCCGCACTCGGGCAAGTCCTCTACCGACTATATGAACTCCAACTACTCGCGCCATGGCAGTGGCGAGGTCATCTGCTGGGCCGACGGGCATGTGGCATGGATGAAGTCCCGCGAAATCCACGCTGCGGGCAATGCCTGGATTGTTGCCCCGGCACGGTAGCAACCGCCACCCACTTGCCAGGCACGGCTTCGTTCGGGAGGCTGGGGGCAGGGAGCCTGGAGTCTGTGCGCGAGTTGTTCGGGGGGCCTGCCGGCAATTGCATGGGTGCCACGGAATGGGAAGCGAGGGTGCCAGGGGGACTGAAGGTAGCCAGCACCACCGAAACCGCACCCGACGTCACCC
>JABGQJ010001064.1 GCA_018648945.1 Victivallales bacterium | reverse complement strand
CTCACGCAGAAGGACACGCGCCTGATCAACAATCTCACTCTCTGCGCCTTCGACCCCACCAGCTCCAGGCACGTGGCCCAGGGCGAGACGGCACCGATTCTCAAGGCAAACCTGGCGGGTGCGATCGGCAAAACGGGCATGCCGACAGTGGATTCCCAGGCCGTGGATGCGGGTGTGGAGATCCCCGGCATCACCGATGGCTTTGTGGGCAAGGCACCAGACGTGGGGGCCTACGAGCGCGGTGCCCCCTACTGGCGACCAGGCGCGGATTGGGATCCCAACCCCACCACTCCCGACCTCGCCTTCATTCCCCAGGCTCCTATCACCGAGACAACCATGCCGCGCGAAGGCCTGCTGCTCTGGCTCGATGGCAAGGCGAGCAAGACGGTCGAGACCGAAGACGGCGAGGCGCGCCGCTGGCACCACCGCCTGGACCCACAGACCGCTGCCACTGCGGGGGCAGGCTGCACGCTTCTGCCCATGGGCGGGGTACGCTCCGCCGGCAAGTCCGGCCTCAAAGTCGGCACATTGCGCAAAAAGGCGGGGCCCGCCACCGTGTTCGTCGTCGCCCGTTCGGAGAGTGCCGGCTCGCCTCCCTGGCAACGCCTCTTCGTCTCGTGGTCGGGCAAGGGGAACGATTGGGCGGCGCCCAACTTCCAGCTCATGCGCCCCAACGCCAAAGCCCCGACCGCCTTCTCCTGGCGGCTCTTCAGCGCCAAGCAGAAGGCAGTCGTTCTCGACCACATCACCCTCGCCGCCTCCGCCCAGGAGACCTCCCAGAACTTCGTTGGCGATCTGGGTGAAGTCCTCGTCTTTGACCATGCCCTCCCCTTCGACCGGGAGCAGGCGATCGTCGACTACCTGCGCCGGAAATGGGGCACGGGGGCAAAGGGGGAGTAATCGCGAAGCCGGGAGGAGCGGATTGGTCGCAGACTCAGGAGTCAGGAAATGGAGGTAGGAACCATGGCGCTTACTGTTGCCGGTGCCCAAATACCAGTCACCACGAACATCCAGAGGAATGCGGAGGCCATCGTCCGGGGGATCGAGTTCGCGGCGGACAGGAAGGCCGACATCCTGATCACGCCAGAAGGGTCGCTGAGCGGGTACACGCCCGAGTTTGACCGACCTCAGGTGGAGGATGCTCTTCAGGAGGTGACCGTCCGGGCGAAAGAGGCCAATCTCGGCTTGGCGTTGGGTACCTGTTACATCGAGGTAGACGGCAAATGCTACAACCAACTGCGGTTCTACGGGAAGGGCGGCAGGTACTTGGGATTCCACAGCAAGATCCTACTCTGCGGGGATCACCAGGACCCACCGCAGGGGGAGATCACGCACTACGCAACCACGCCGTTGCGGACCTTTGACGTGGCCGGAGTTACGGTCGGCGGCCTCATCTGCAACGACATGTGGGGCAACCCCATGTGCACGCCGATGCCGGACCCGCACCTCTCTCAGCAGCTCGCCAAGATGGGTGTCCGAGTCATCTTCCATGCCTTCAATGGCGGCAGGGGAACGAGCGACTACCGCGACATGGTCAATCCTCTGCACGAGAGCAACCTGAGACTGAGAGCCCGAGCCGGTAGCGTATGGATCGTGACGGTCGACAACTGCCATCCCCTCGGCACGCCGGGATCAGCTCCGTCCGGGGTGATCGACCCGACCGGCATGCGGCAAGTGGCCGTGCCTTTGGTGGACGAGCAGTTCTTCTCCTACTCGCTCGATCTCCAGCCTGGGAAATGATGGGAATGGGGCCTCAAAGGGCTCCGGAGAAGGGCCGCGGACATGGTGGGCATCTGGGGTACCGTGCCCTCCGGTGGGGATGGGCGACCGGAAGAGGGAGAAGATGCCGGCTGGATGGCCAGCACCCATCCAATTTGGGTCCACCTATTGCCGTATACCACAGGGAGCGGCCCGGAATCCTGGCCGGTGCATCGGCCGTTCCCGAGTCGCGCCGTCGCGCGCATGGCCAACACTCGGGACCGCATGTGCCGTCGGGATAGCGCAGGGCTAGCCGACCGGAAGCGACCATGGATGCAAGTTACATAGTTGATGGCCATGAAGCCGGCGCTCCCGGCCTCGCAACGGCGCATGCCGTGCCTAGCTGGCTCCATGTGGGAGAAGGAAGCTGGCGCCCCCGGCCTCGTTCAGGCAGTACTCTACCGGGTCGGGGGTTGGTTCTGCTCGGTCTTCTCGGTCTCGCGGCGGGGGGACTTGCCCCAGCTGATCCGCTCGTAGTTGGAGTCGTACTGCGCCTTGTCCACGGGGCGCGGTCGGTCACCTTTGCCTGCGCTCATCATCACGTTCCTTATCCATGTGCAGGGGATCGAAAAAGCCTGTACTGTAACCCAGTTCTCTGGATTCGCATCCCCAATTGGACCTCGTCTTGACTTGCGGCGCTCAC
>JABGQJ010001063.1 GCA_018648945.1 Victivallales bacterium | reverse complement strand
CGCGCTCTTCTGTTGGCCGTAGCCGATCGCCGGATTATGGGCGTAGGGCGTGGTCTTGGGCAGGAGTTGGATGACGCGCAGGGCGGTGATCCTGGTGCCGCCGGGAAAGGGGCGGCGGGTGCTGTAGACGTTGTTCACCCCAACGATGGCGGTCTTGGGCAAGGGCTCGTTGATCGCCTGTCCAGGCGGGAGTCCAACGAGGGTAGCGTGGGGAACCACCGTGGGCTTCTCCCGAGCGTGCAGAGGCAGCGGGCTGAGACAGGAAATCGCGGGATCACGGTAGATCAGTTCGCGATTGCCGAAGGCATCGATGAGGTAGATGCCATAGTTGTTCTTGGGGCCTTGGTTGGAGCGGCTGTGGCGGTCGTAGACACAGAGGTAGACCTGCTCGCTCAGCGGCCAGGGAGTCGCGAAGCGCAAGGGGTCGCGATGGGCGCTGCACTCGGTCTCGGGCAGGGCCTGGTCTGGCGTCAGGCGCTTGACCGGGGCCATGTCGTCGTCATCCTCGGCGCGGGGATCAATGAGAATCAGAGAACCGTAGGCCTGGCCGTGGTGGGCAGCGGCGGTGGCCACGTAGTAGCGGGAGTCCGGGATGGCGCGCACATCCATTTCCATGGTCGGGCCATGGCGCAGGGAGGTGCGGAAATTGCCGTGGATGGCGCGCGGATCACGCCCGTCTGGGTAGGTGGTCCAGGCGTGATGAGCCTGGGTGTGGCCGCGGTCCACGTAGTCCCAGCGGGTATACGCAAGCATCCCATTCCAGTCCACGCTGGGTTGCCATTCGTTGGTCTCGTGGGGGCTGAGGGCGACGATGTCCGAGCCATCGGGCAGCATGGAATGGAGGGTGAAGCTGGGGACGGGGCGCCCATGGCAGCGACCGTAGCCGCCGCGGCGTTCACTGATGAAGGCAAGACGGCCGCTGGGCAGTTCGCAGGGGTCGAAATCGTTGTAGGCGCCGTCGGTGAGTTGGCGCAGTCCCGTGCCATCGGCCTGGATCTGGAAGAGGTGATAGGTGTTATCCTGGGTCCAGGTATAGCGGGCGGGCTTCTCGGCGACGTCGGTGTAGGCGAAGGTGATGGTCTGTCCGTCGTAGGAGACTTCGGGGGAGAGGAACGCGCCCTTGCCATCGAGCCTCCGCCCCCGGAAACGTCCATTCCCACAACGGGCGTTGGCCAGCAGGTTGCGGAGCTTGGGCGCCGGGCCGAAGGGATCGTCGAGCACGAAGAGCCCCCCGCCGCGCTGGCCATGGAAACCGAAGAACTGGTCACACATGTGGTTGCCCATCTTCTCCGGATTCGGGTTGAAATGGCGCTTGATGAAGACCAGTCGCTGAATGGCCTGCACCCGGGGGTTGCGGAACGCGATCCGGCGACGCAGACCACGAGCCGCCAGGAGCCGGATCAGCCGCGCCTTCTCCCCTGTGGGGCCCGTCTCGCTCAGGCGGGCCAGTTCCCTGGCCTCTTCGGGTAGATCGGTTCCCTGATCGCGCAGGTGCGCCAGCAGGGCGTGGGTGCGGCGAAGGACGACGGAGAGCGGATCGGTATCCTCTGCCTGGATCAGCGCCTGTGGGTGGAAGGTCTGGCGGCGCAGTTTCGGGCCAAGGTGGGCTTGCCGGTCGTCCAGCAGGGCGAGGGTGTAGCGGTACTCGGCCAGGGCCTCATCCGTAGCGTTCGGGGCGAGAGCCCGGAGAGCGGCAAGCTGCTCCTGCGAAGCGGGAGGGACGGCCACCATGGTGGCTCCCGGCGGCGGGTGGGCCTTGGAGTAAGGCAAGGGGCGGGGTTTGGCGCGCATGGCAGCGACGGCGGCGACCAGCTTGGCCCCCGGGTTCTCGAACCGCGCGTTGCACCAATCCGCATGGTCATGCCCGAAGCCGTTCCCCGCCATGGTGGCGATGAGTTGGAGCTTACGGACGCCGACCAAGGGCACGTTCACCTGCACGGAATCGCCCTTGCCGGTCAGAATGCCGCTCTTCCAGAGTTCGCGTCCATCGCCCGTAACGATAAACTCCACGGTGCCGCCGCCCTTCGTCTCGTCATCGATCCCGACGACGGCTCGGAAGGCGGACGCGCCATCCATCAGATCGATGGGGATCACCGACCGGGCGTGGGTGCCAATGCCGCGCTGGAACTTCTGCTTGCGCAGGGAAAGGGGGTTCTTTTCCACGCTCTTGCGGCGCTCGATCCGCCACCAGCCGGTGGTGGCCCCGGGCAGGTTGAAGTCATCCAGCCACACCAGGCGTGGGGCCTGGGCACGCAGAGAGCCGCCGATCAGGAGAACGGCGGCAAGGAAGACGGCAGTCGGCTTGGGGCAACGCATGCTTTGGGGGGCACCTCGGGGAGTGCTGAAGAGTACTACAGCGTATTCCCAAACCGACTGCCGTGCAAGACGGTTCGCGTCTACCACC
>JABGQJ010001062.1 GCA_018648945.1 Victivallales bacterium | reverse complement strand
CCCTGGGCATGGGCCCAGCACCTCGGGCTGGGAACAGAACCCGTCGCCACGGCCAGTGCGGGCTACCAACACCGCTACGATATCGCTCCGCTGCCGCTGGCCGACTTTGCCCGAGAGGTGGGTGCCCGTTGCGCCTCTGTCGGCGAGCCCGAGGTCCAGGTTTCTGGCGATCCGAACCGCCTCGTGTCCCGCATCGGCATCGGCACGGGGTGCGCCTGTGGCATTCCCGCCTACTGGGAAATGGACTGCGATTGCTCCATCGTCTGCGACGACGGCAGCTGCTACTGGTCGAATATCCAGATGGCCATCGACCGCGAACACCCCGTCATCCGGGTGAACCATGCCACCTCCGAGGAGCCCGGCATGGTCACCCTCGCCGCCTATCTCGAACAGGCGTTCCCAGGGCTTTCGGTGGAACAGCTTCCTCAAGGCTGCCGTTTCCAGCTATCTGGGGCCAGTGCCGAGTCCTGATCGCTGCTGACCAGCAGTCCCCTTGGAGCCCTATGAACGACGCGCAGTACGGCCAGAAGCTCGAGTGCATCCAGACGATCAAGAAACGCGGCGTCATGGACGCGGTCGCGGTTGGCAACCATCTCTTCCTGGCCGCGAGCCGCCACCTCTACATCGCGGACATCAGCAACCCGTCCGCCCCGGCCATCGTCGGAGATTGCCCGTTTCGCGGGGCGGGACGACAGTTGGCGGTTGCCGACGGGATCGCCTACGTGACTGCTCGCGCGGACGGCGTCTACATCTTCGATGTGCACGATCCCCGCAAGCCCGAACTGCTCTGCCACTACGACTGCATCGAGCTGGCTACTGGCGTCGAAGTGCAGGGAGATCTGCTCTTCATCGCCCAGCGCCAATACGGCGTGGAGATCGTCGATGTCTCCGATCCCCGCCGACCGGTCCATCTGAGCAAGATCAAGACCGGCGAGGCGCAGTCTGTGGACCTGCGCGGACAACTCATCTACGTGGGCGATTGGGGAACCTGCAAACTGACCACCATCGACATCAGCGACGCCTACCGCCCCGAGATCATCGCGGCCCACGATCTGGATGGCTATGGCGATGGCGTCTGCGTGGCCGGGGACTTCCTCTATGCCTCGACCGGGCATCACTCGAAACACCAGGGCGCCTTTGCCAAAAGGGGCGACCCTGGCTTCGGCATTGGTCACGGACTGGAAGTGTTCTCCCTGGCGGGACCAAGCAGACCCCGGTACCTGGGACGGACCAAGTTCCCCCCATTCTACGAGCGCGACGGGTACGACATGTGGACCCCCGTGGATGCAGGGGAGACAATCTGTTGCGCCGACGCCTTCAATGGCGTGTTCCTGGTCGATGTGAAGAACCCGGAGGCTCCCCGGACCGTCGCCCATTACCGGGATCTGGTGGCGGGCGTGGCGGTGGTGGATGACATCGTCTACGCGGCTTGCCCCAAGACCGGCCTGCGGGTGCTCAGCGCTCCCGGCCTGGTCCGCCGCACCGAACGAGCCCGAGGCAACCCAATCGCCGTCCCCCCGCGCCCGCAGGAGACTCCCAAGGGCTACCGCACCTACCGCCCCGGCGGCCAGGTGTGGTCAGTGGATTTCTGCGGCGACTACGCCTTGGTTGCGGCAGGTATGGCGGGAATCCGGATGGTGGAACTGTGGCCGGAGATCCGGGAGGTCTCGCACCTCGAGACGACCGGCTTTGCCGTCCACGCCTGCGCCTTGGGCAACCGCGCCTACGTCAGCGAGAACACCGGCGGATTCTCCATCTGGGAGCATGACGGGAAGGGCCAGTTGCAGCTCCTCGGTCGCTACCGGCCACGCAACGGCAAAGCCGTCCGGCAAGGCATGGTCTACGCTGGCGGCACGATCGCCGTGCTCCAGGTAGGACAGACGTTCCATGTGCTGGATGTCGCCGATCCCGCCAAACCACGGAAGATCGCCGAGCACAAGACCAAGATCATCTACGGCGACCAGATGGCCCACGGCGACATGGCCGGACGCTACACCTGCGCGTGGGGACATGTGACCGGCATCCGCTGGCTGGACCTCGCCGCCACCGGCCAGGAGATCAACACAGGCGTCACCTTGGCGGACACCTACAGCTTCTTCGCGGGAATCGTCTCCCTTGGCGACCAATTCCTCTGCACCTACCCCGGCGGCTATCGCCTGGCCAAGCCGCTGGACACCAATCTCCAGGAAAAGCCGTTCCACCGCTTCGCCAAATACTGGCTCGGCAAACCAACGGTTGCTGGCAACGGTCTGTTCCTCACCTCCCGCGTGCGCTCGGAGATCGCCATCGTGGACATCACCGATCTGGAGCACCCCCGACTCGTCCACCAAATGCCCACCGCCGGCAATCCCAGCACCGTCGTCGTCCGCAACGGCGCCATGATCGTCCCGGACAGCTACAATGGC
>JABGQJ010001061.1 GCA_018648945.1 Victivallales bacterium | reverse complement strand
GTCCTGGAGGGCAACCAGAATCTGATCTCCGGTTGCGATGTCCATCACACGGGCGACCTGGCCATCTCGTCCAAGACGGGCAACCGCTACACCCTTGAGCCCGGCGGCAGTGTGGTGGACAACAATCACATCCACCACACCAATCAGATCGCCCGCGCCGGCTCCCGGGCCGTCCAATTCACCGGCGTCGGCGGACGCCTCTCCCACAACCTGATCCACGACACCGGCTACATCGCCGTCCGTTTTCATGGCAACGAGCATATCCTGGAGTACAACCACCTCTTCCGCACCAACGTGGAATCCACCGAGGGCGGCGTCTTCTACATCGGCCGCGACTGGACCGCGCGCGGCTCCATCATCCGCTACAACTTCATCCACCATGTCGAGGACAGCCGCGAGGGCTGCGGCAGCGCCACCCGTTTCGTTCACCTCGACGACTCGGCTCCCGAGATCGAGATCCACGGCAACATCTGCTATCGCCTCGGTGGCGGCGTCTCGGTCTGCGGCGGGGCCGCAAACAACGTCCACGACAACCTCTTCATCGAGTGCCATTGGGGCGTCGATATCGGCCCGCGGGGGCACGACATGTTCGTCAGCGACGGCAAGGGCGGCTACAGCGCCTTCACCAAGACCAAGGGCTGGCCCTCCCTCGCCAAGTACCTAGAACGCTACAAGTGGAACCAGCCGCCCTACAGCACGCGCTACCCCAAGTTGGGGGAGATGTTCACCAAGGACCCCATCGCCGCCCCCTGGTTCAACACCGTCACCCGCAACGCCATGGTGGATTGCGGTCGCGGCATCCGCGAACAGGGGATGGAGCCCGGCTGGTCCACGGTCGAGAACAACTGGAAGATGGCAGACCCCGGTTTCGTGACCCCAGACCGCACCAAGCTCGACTTCCGCCTGCTTCCGAGCGGGGAGCTCCGCAAGAAGGGGTTCCAGCCCATCCCCTTCGCCAAGATCGGTCTCTACAAGTCCCCGGATCGCCGCACCTGGCCGGTCAAGTACGAGCCAGTGTCGCCGGACTGGCAACCCCGCTGGATGCGCCTGCGCGAGGAGGCCAAGAAGGCCACCGACGGCTTGCCGATCTTCAAGGTCATGAAAGTCACGGGCAAGATCGTGGTCGATGGGGAAGTCCACCCCATGGAATGGACGCCCGGCGACGCCACCGGCAGCGCCCCCGAGATCCACACCACCGCTGAACTGGAACGCACCGCCCAGGGCGGCCAGGCCAAGCGCTCCAGCCAAGCCATGGTGCAGACGGACAAGACGCATCTGTACGTGAACTTCCGCAACCCCGTGGCCCCGGCTGTCGGCACTACCAATGAGCACCGCTGGGGGCGGGACGACGCGGTCGAGATCGCTCTCGCCGAACTGATTGGGGACAAGGTCGGTCCGATCATCGTCCTGCGCGGCTTTGCCGATGGTCATTGGGAGAGCTCCGATGAGGCCGGTGCGCCCAAGGATGTCGTGACTCGTTCCACGCAGGGGGTGCGCTATGCGAGCGAGGTCAAGGGCAAGGCGCTCTGGAGTTGCGAATGGGCCATCCCCTTCGCCGCCCTCGGCATCGACCCAGCGACCAAGAACCCGCGCCTTGCCTTCAACCTGAGTGTCCGCAAGCCCGCTGGTGACGAATGGGTCACCTGGAGCAAGACGCCTGGCTACACCCACAACGTCCGCAAATCCGGCCTCCTCTGGCTCGCCCAGTTCGGCGAGATGGCGGCTGGCGTGGGGCGTTTCCCCGCCATAGGGCGCATCGATATCGACTCCCGGAAGAAGCCCGTGCGCATGCTCCCTGGGAAAGGCTGCACCGTCGCCACCTGGGCCAAGCCCATCGGTTGCTACCTCAGTGCCAGCACAAGCACCCTCAAAGACCCCAAGTGGCAGGAGATGACCTTCTCCTTCACCCCGCAGGAAGACGGCGTCGTGACCATGAAGCTCATGGGCAGTGGCGTTCGCACGCCGGATGGCAAGGGCTTCATCCCCGTCTGGACCTATGCCGACGACCTCCGTGTCGAGGGCGCAGAGCTCGTCAACGGCGGCTTCGAAGCCCCCGGCGCGAAAGGCTGCCCCAACGGCTGGCGCTTCGAAGGTCCCAAGGCCCTCTGGGTGCATGACCCCAAGCTCGCCGCCGAAGGCGAGTATTGCGTCAAGACCTGGCACAACGGTCGCTTCTCCCAGGACCTCAAACTCACCAAGGGGCAGACCGTCACCGTCAGTCTGAAGGTGCGCGGTCGCTAGACGCGAGAGGAGTTCAGGGCTCAGAAGTCAGAAGTCAGAATGGGGAGTCTGAGCCGAAGTCAGTAGCGTCTGCCATGCGCAATCCCTCCTCCTCGGTTCTCCAGAACTCACCGCTCGTCGCAAGTTGAACGCCCTGTTTTCGGGCGTTGGGTGTTGAGAGGTGGTGA
>JABGQJ010001060.1 GCA_018648945.1 Victivallales bacterium | reverse complement strand
CGTTGGGTTCCTGTGTATCGTAGGGTTCCATACATGTCGGCCATTTGTAACGACCTGTCAAGGCATCACCGGTTGTGGGGGGCATCCCCGCACGGTAGGTTAGGGGCAACCGTATCACTCTCCCCCCCCTATCCACCAAGAGGACGTCACGCCATGAACATACATCTTGATGAAGACTCGCGACTACCCCAACTGACCAGTGGTCTCGCTTGGGTCGCCGCAGCGGTGATCGTGCTGATCGTGACTACGCTGTCCGTGATCCGCGTCGGCCGGATCGGCGGCGAAGAAGTCGGCGTCCTCCTGAACAAATGGACCGGGGAGAGCAAAATTGTGGCCCAATCGGGGCAGAAGTTCTACATCTCCCTCACCCACCGGCTGTACGTCCTGGACAGGACCTTGCAGACTCTGGAGATGACCGTCACAGCGGGGCGGGGCGAACGACCGGGCAAGGACGATATCAAGATCAAGACGGTGGATGGCAGCGACGTACACGTGGATGTGGTCGTCCAATACCGAATCATGCCTGACAAGGCGGATTTGGTCCTGGCGACCTCTGGCCCCGGCGAGCTGTACAAACAGAAGTGGGCCCGTGACTTCGTGCGGACACAAGTGCGGAACCACCTCGGCACGCTCACCACCGAGGACTTCTACGATGCCACCATGCGCAGCGAACAGATCGCGTCAGCCGTCGATGATGCCAGCGCGATACTGGAGCCCTACGGCCTCAAGGTGGACAGCATCATCTTGCCGCACCGCCCCCGATTCTACGCTGAGTACGAAGCGGCCATCAAGAAGAAGAAGCTGGCAGACCAGCAGGCCCAACAGGAGGAATCCAAGGCGTTGGCCGCAATCCAGAAGAAGAACACGGAGGAAGTAACGGCCACAAACAAGAAGAACGTGGCGGTCGAGCAGTACGAGGGTGACGTGGAACGCTTGATCATCCAGGCTGAAGCGGACGCCGGGAAGGTGCGACTTGAGGCCGACGCCTACTTCGAGCGCATCTCCATCGGGGCCGAAGCCGCGCTCTACCAGAAGACGAAGGAAGCCGAAGGCATCCTGGCCACGAAGAGGGCCGAAGCGGAGGGCATCGAGGCTCTGGGGCAGGCGCTGGCTGGCGAAGGCGGACGGAACATGGTCAAGCTAGAGTACGCCAAACGCCTGCAAGGCGTCACCATCACCGGGCAACCCTACGTGACCGAGAGCACGACTTCCCGCTTCGCCCACACCGCCGCCGCGACCACCCCAGCCGCCACCGGAGGGAAGGCCAAATGAAGACACTCAAAATAGCATCTGCCATCATCGTCATCACCATTGCCGGGCTTTGGCTCCTACTCATGTTCCTCTTCATCGACATCAGGGCAGGGCAAGTGGGGGTGCGAACCCAGGAGCTCGGCATCCTGGGCAAGAAGGGCGTGGTTGCCAAAGACTGGGGGCCTGGCTGGCATCGGAACTTCGGGTTCGTTGACTCATGGGAGATGTACGACAGCACGGTGCAGACGCTGGAGATGACCCGTGATCCCGAGCAAGGCAGCCGCCGCGGCAAGGACGATGTGGAAGTCACCTCGGGCGACGGCTACCGCGTGTCCGTGGACGTGACCATCAAATACCGCATCACGCCCGGCGAGGCGCATCTGCTCCGGCAGGAGGTGGGCCCCGGCGTGAAGTACCAGGAGATTGTGCGCAACGAGGCCCGCTTGGCCTGCCTGGCCAAGCTGGGACAGATGACTACCGAGCAGTTCTACGAGCCCAAGGAACGCAAGACCCGGACCGAGGAGATTAGGGAACTGCTGGCCGAGAATCTGGTAAAGAAACACCTGGAGGTCGTGGCCGTCCTGCTGCGTGATGTGGAGTTCGATCCGGACTACGAAGAGAAGATCCGCACCAAGAAACTGGCCGACCAGGAGGTCGAGGTCAACAAATCCGAAGCCAAGGCCGAGGAAATGGCAGGCAAGACCCAGGTCATCGAGGCGGAGACCGCGCGACTGGTCAAGAAGATCGACGAGGATCAGAAGGCGGAGATCGTCCGTCTGCAGGCCGATGCCGATCTCAAGATCGCCACCATCGCGGCCGAGGCCGAGGCCTACGCCGCCGAGAAGATGGCCGATGCCGACCTGGTGCAGGCCCAGAAGGAAGCCGAGGGCGACCTGCAGGTGAAGCTCAGCGAAGCCGAAGGCGAGAAGCTCCGCAACAAGGCCCTGTCCAGCGCAGGCGGCAGCATCATCGCCGCCCTGGAAGCCGCCCGCAACATCAAGATCAGCCAGATCGCCGTCTCCACCAACGAGACGGATCTGATCGATCTCGACTTCATGGCGAGCAAGCTCGGCGTCCCGGAAACGGACGCCAAGCAGAAGCCAGCCAAGTAGACCGCGCGTCTCCTGCTAAGCATCCAGGGCGAACAGTCGGCCTCT
>JABGQJ010000106.1 GCA_018648945.1 Victivallales bacterium | reverse complement strand
CTTCCTCAAGGGCCAGGTTCTCCTGCTTGACGACCACCGCGTTGCGTTGCTCGCTTTTACCAAGGGACTGAGGACTCAGACCGGGGGCAGTGCCAAGGCGTACTACCTGGAGGGGCTCGCCCATCTGAAAGATAATCAGCCACTGCACGCCCTGCAGAGCTTCCGCGACGCGCGTGGCTGGGGCTTGACCCGTGAGAGCGGCCCCGCCGCCACCGGGAGCAAGGTGTTCAACTCCGTCATGAGTGGGGAGATGGTGGAGGTGTTCGAGCGCGAACTCGAGCTCCAGTTCCTTGAAGGTCTGCAGGACAAGGCGACCAACCAAGCCAAGGCCTTCCAGTCGATGTTCTCTCAGGAGACGGCGGAGCGCGCAGAGATGGACAAGGAACGTGGCCCCATCGGAACATGGTTCCGACGGCTCTTCAAGGCGGGGCTCTACGATACGGTGGAAACCGGGGTCGACCTGTACCGAGGGGGGGACAGCGTTGCCGAAGCCCGGGCCGATGAGGTGGGCACAGTCGGGGATGAGATGGCCAAGACCCACATCGCCATCGGGGTGGTCAAGGGACTCCGCAAGGCCGGGTTCCGCCTCGATGCCATCCACAAGATGACCCGCGAGCAGTTCCACGCAGCGGCGGAGAAGGCATGGGAACGCAAGATGAGCCCGGAGAAGATCGACAAACTCCGAATCGTCATGATGTCCCACGGGTTCTCCAATCCCGACATGCAAGATCTGTTGAGCGGTCGGGACCTGACGGAGAAGGGAGTGCTCTCCGGCACCATGGTCCAGAAGATGGAGGACACGTCCGGCTGGGCAACAGCGCGATACGTCGGCAAGACGGCAGGCAATGCCGTCAACGGCTGGGTGCTCGCCACCAGCTTTGCTCCCTCGGCGCAACTCGGGATCTTGGCGGGATCCTCTCGGAGTGTCAGCGCAACCACGACCCTTGGCGAGTTCTTCGCGGGCTGCAATGCAACCCAGCACGCCCTGACTCGCATGTCGGAAAGCGCCATGGGACGCAAGGCCCTTGAGCACGTGGATGACTTCCTTGCCATCGGCAGGTCCGGCAAGGGCGGGGCCGCCAGGATGTTGGCCCTCGAAGCCGGCGGCTCCATGGCCGTTTCCTACTTGGCGAAGGAGATTGGCGGCGAACCCGCCGCGATGGCTGCAGACATCTTCATGATGGCGGGAGGCAGCTCGCAGTTCTGGGGAGAGGCCATGGGCAAGGCTGGACTGACCAAAGACCAGGTCCAGCGCGCGGCTTTGGCCTTGAGCCGGCGGGTTCAGGTGACGGGGAGCAAGCTGGATGATGTCAGTGCTCTGGCACTGCGTACCCGCAAGGCCATCGAGGAGGCAGGCCAGGGAGGCGTGGACAAGGCGCTGTTGGCGAAGATCCAGGCTGAACTCGGGGACTTGGGTGAACACCTGCCAGGGCCTGTGCAGCGGTTGCGCGGCGCGTTGGGGGACGCGACTGCAGGCAGGAACGCATCGGCTCTGGAGCACCTGAAGAGCACCGGCCGACAGGTCAAGAACAAGAGGGCACGCCTCCAGGCAACCCAGCAAAACGCGAAGACCATGGGCCAAGCTGCCGAAGAGATCCCCCGCCGCGACCTGGCGATGCCCGGGACCCGGCGGCAGGCAGGGGACTTGGGGCCTGACGGGGCAACAGTATCCGTGGACGCCGGGGGCGGGACTCGTGTCCCGCAGGATCTGGCTGTGGGGGGCGGTCCGCGGCAAGGGGGAGATCCCCTCACTCGATCACAACCCGGCGGGGCGGCGACATCTGTGAATGCCGGGGGTGGAACCCGCGCCCAACGTGACCTAGGGACGCCGGGAACGCGGAGACGAGGAGGCGGACCCGCCACTCGGCAGCAGCCTGGCGGGGCAGCGACATCCGTGGACGCCGGGGGTGGAACGCGCGCCCAACGGGATCTGGGCGAGCCGGGGACACGGATAGGAGAAGGGAACCCCGGCACCCGGCAGCAAGCCGGCGGGGCAGCGGCAACTGGCGGCGGCAGGACAGGTGACCCGAGCACTGGCTCACCCGGAACCCAGCCTGCCCCGAAGATCGCCCCGGAGAAGCTGCGGCTCCACACCGACAACCCGTTGGCCCGAACGCACAAAGCGGACAAGTTGATGGCAGCAAACCGGTTTGCCGAAGCGCACGATGAACTCGCCACTCTCCGGAAAGGCCTGGAGCAGGCCATCACGGAGAACCCGGCGCTCCGGCGTGAGTTGGAGGAGGCATGCCTGGAAGTGGTGACGAAACAACGTTGGGCGAAGGAAGCCGCCGAGACCTTTGCCGGCTGCAAGCCACTGCCGGCAAACACCATCACGCGGCGCCTGGGCGAAGAGGACGACTTGCTGGTCAGAATGGCCATCCTCAACTCCAAGAATCCCCAACGTGCCGCGGAGTTCGCGGGGACCCAACGCATGCCTCACCTCGAAGCCATGCCGAACCCGTATCTGAAGGACATAGGCAAGGGAGTCTCCGGGAAGCAATGGGTCATCAGCTATGTGCAGGACGCCGAAGGAGCGGCCGGGGAAGTGATGCGCAGCCAGTCGGGCAAGGCGTACGCACGAGCCGTGGCAGTGGTCCGTGAAGTGACTGACGACGACGTAGCAGGTATGGCAGAGGAGATCGCTTCCCGGGTCTTTGCCGCCGCTGGCAGGCCTGGTCCCCATAGCCGAGTCATCCAAATTCCGGCAGGGGGGCGTCTTCGAGATTACCTGGTGACGAAGGTCCTCGATTCTGGGATTGACTTGGAGGACCTCTCCCCGGGAATCCCGCAGATGATGGCCCGGAAGAAGGACCTCGCCCAGGATCTGGCCTACCGCCTGCTGTTCGGTGATCCCGATTGCCACTTTGGTAACATCCGGATCTCCGATGCGGGGTACGCTCAAGGGATCGACTACGGGGGCGGAGACTTCCTCCGCAGCCATCCAGATTTCCGCGATGTGGAGGCGATGGAGGGAGCGGTGACGCAGATCAACCGGTTTCGCTCCAGGCTGAAGGAGATGGTGGCCAACCCCGGCAAACACGGCGTGTCCGAGGAAGCGGCCCGGCAGGCCTCGGAGGCCTTGGAGAGTGCTGCCAAGAGACTCAACGTGGACCCGTCGGGGGTGCCCGACATCCCAGGGCTCGGTAGCGAGGATACACGCCAAGCAGTCCTTGATGCGGTTGACGCCATCAGGGAATTGAAGCACGCCGACCTCCCCGTCGAATCCGCGGGCAGTTACCTCAACACTCTCAGCCAAAGTAGTTTGTACCAACACCCGATCTTCCGCACGAATCCAGCAGCGTTGTCCGACGCAGATTTCTCCCGTTTTGTGGAAAGTAGCATGGGGGTCCACTTCGACTTCGCCGTCAAACAGTGGGGCGACCCAAACGGCATCGTGCGGTCCGCCATCTCCCTGGAGGACTGCGCCGGGGCCTTGCGGGAGATCCAGGAGAACGTCCGGCCACAGATCTCGGACATCATCGAGAAAGCCATGAAGCGGGTCCCGGCGGCGGAGCGGGCCTACACGGAGAAGTTGCTGCTGAAGCGGATCGACATGCTGGAGAGTTTCCTGAAGGGCAAGTTCCCGCCGCTCCAGTGACCCGCCCTGTCCGAAGCCGTTCCGCTGCCGAGACGCAGACCTGGACAAACTGACTGATCGGAGGACTGTCGTATGAAGTCGAGACTCGCTGTGATCCTGGCCGCTGCCCTGGGGATTGTCGGTGTCTTCGCCCAAGAGAAGCCGGACCCCCGCGTCCAGGCGCTGAAGCGGCTCCATCCTCTGCTCAAGGAATACCACGCCGCGATGGAGACACTGCCCCCGAACATCATGGACCTCTACCGGGAGGCGTTCGCGGACGACCCGTTGCTCTTCTTCCTGAAAGGCAGCCCGGAACACGAGCTTGCCAAACAGTTCTCAGAACGGGCCACGCCGTCCTTCGACGTCTTGACCAAGAAGTGGGAAGGAGACATCGTCTCCTGCGGGCCCTTCGGAGAGGGGTGGATGTACTACCTCACGGCCGACGGCGCTGTGCGCGAGGGCCAAGTCGACCTGCTGAAACACTATGGCCGTTGGAACCACACTCCCCTCTCTCCGTACGCCATGGTAGTGCCAGCCGAGCTGCTCAAGAAGCCCACGGCGAAGCTGGGGGTCGTCCTGCGGGAGATCGAGACCGACGAAGGCACGGCGGCGGTCGTTGTCGACCGCATCATCCCCGGCTATGGGAGTTCCCGGAAGCCTCTCTTCGCGGGCCACACCCTCCTGCAGACCGGTGACCGGCTGATCTCGGTGGGCGGTCACCGGGTGAAGGACTTGGCCGGACTTGAGAAGGCCATGCCCTATCTGAAGGTACGCCCCGGTTTCAGCGTCGTTCTCCTCCGTGGCAAGCTCTGGGAAGCAAAGGCCCTGGCGCCTCTCATCACTCTTGATGTGAGCAGCGGCATGCACGGCAACGCGGCGTGGGTCGCCAAGAGGGCGGCAGCGTATCTTCATCCGAGAGGCCCTGGGCGGATCGGGATCGCCACCAGAGACCACCCCAAGGGGCAAGAGATCATCAAGATCATGGAGAAGAGCGCCGCGGAACGGGCAGGCCTGAAGGTGGGAGATGTGGTCGCCGCCGTGGAAGCGAATCCTGTCCGAGATGCAAGACATCTAGTCGGCCTGGTCAGGACCTACCCCGCCGGCACCACTGTCAGGATTGGGTTGCAGCGCGGTGGCATGCAGAAGACGCAGGACGTGAAACTCGGCGAAATCGATCCCGTGAGCCTAAGCTCTGCACGCTTCAAGATCCACGCCGGACTGCTCGACGTGCGGGGAGCGATGGGCCACGCAAGGGGAGCCCTTACGTTCGACAGCGTGGTGGAGTTTGTGGAGTGGAACCGCAGTCAGGACGCGGCGCTCGAGTGGATCAGTGGGGCGATAAAGCAACCTTCGCCCATGCTCTACAACCTCACCTGGTCGGCCTACTGGGCCCGGTCCAGGTTGCTGGAACGCATGGGCCGCTGGAAGGAGGCCATTGAGGATCTCGACCGGGTCCACAAGGCCCACGGGAAGATGCCTCCCCTCTACAGGGAAAAGGCTGACATCTATTGGCGCCGGAAGGAGTATGATCAGGCCATTGAGCTCTACCGGAAGGGCCTCGCGACCGCCGCATGGGGGAAGGAGGGACACACCATGGACCTCGGCCGGAAGCTCGCCCGTATTGGGCGCAAGGACGAGGCCCGGAAGATCTTTCAGGGACTGGTCGCTCACCCGTTCTGGGGGAAGGAGGCGAAGAAGAACTTGGCAGAACTGGATCGGGAGTAGGACACCTGACGACTCGCTTGCACTCTACGGCAAGCCCTACACCCAACACCCAGAGCGAGCCACCTGCGCCAGCTGTGCTGAGATACGCGACTCCCTGTGGCTTCGTGAACTCCGTATGGCGCGGCAAGGGGACCGAGGGCGAAGGCCAGCTTTCCTTCGTGCCCCTCGCGGAGTTCTGATGGAAGCCGTGGCCGTCCACCGGTGAGACACGTCATTCGGGAGCGTCGTAAAGCCACCGGCTCAGGTACCAGGCCAGCCAGGTCCAGCGGTCAGCCGGTCGACCGGTTAGCTGGGCCACGTGCCGGCGCGCCTGTGCCGTTGCCTCGCACAACTCCTCCGGCACGGCGATGCATCTGGCCAGTCGCAGGAACTCCGCGGCCCGCTCAGCCCCGCCCAGCAGCGGGCTGGCGACCCGAGTCAGGAACGAGTCCAAGTCGGCTTCCGGGTTGGCCGGCGACCCGTAGTCGGCCAGGGCCAGGTAGTTCAGCTCGCAGCCCGTACGGAAGGGCGACTTGTCTCCGAAGATCGAGAGTCCGTCGTAGCCATGGGCCAGCGACAGCTGCGCCATCAGCGCCAACCAGTCCGCCGCCACTTCGTCGCCCCGTCCCATCCACCAGGTCGCCAAGTGGGCGCGCATGATGTTGCCTGCAAAGCCCGCCGGCGCCTTGACTGTCCACGGCACGGGATTGCGAGGAGCGATGATATTGTCCGCCACCCACTGCACGTAGGCCCCGCGGGGGAACTGCGCCACACATTGCGCCACCCACGGGGGCGACCCGCCGCCAAAGCCCGGCACCGTGCCATCGGTCACCGGCTCGGGGTGGGAGTAGGTTTCCAGGACGACGGTGGCCTCCGGCCGCACCGACCACACCGCCTCCGCCGCCGGGCCGTAGAGCAGTGCCATGTCGTCCCACGACAGCGCCGAAGCCGGATTCTGTCGACGTTCCCGGCACAGCGGGCACTCGCACACACCGGTGTCGCCGCTCTCGATCTGGACGCCCGCCAGAGGCACGGTCTCCATCAGCCAGCGCAGGCCCTCCAGACAGTAGGCCATGTTCTCCGGTCGCGATGGGCAGGCGTGGTGCATCGGCTGCGGGGCATTTCCCGGCGCCTGGAAGATGTGTCGCTGCCCGTCCGCCCGCACCGCGTAGAGCTCCGGATGCTTGGCTAGGTGGTTGTTCAGGGACCACTCGGAAGTGCCCTCATAATACACGCCGCCATAGGCATTGAGCCCCACCCCGGCCAGTAGCTTAACCCCCGCCTCGTCGGCGACCTCGCACAGTCGCCTCGCTGCGTCCACCCCGCCATGGCCATCGCGCAACAGCCCCCACACCACCACGCCATCGATACCGTGCTCGCCGCACCAACGCAGCAGCAGGCTGTACTCGCGGAGAAAGTCCCCGGCATAGCCGCTGAACTCGTTCGAGGCCCCCCAGTCGTGTACCCCCGCCCGCGCGGCGGTCCATTGTGTGCAGTGATCCCAAGTCCACAGTAGGCGCAAGTTGATCATCGCCAGGCCTCCGTCATGGGTTCTCTGGGTACCAGAAGGGCTCCGCCCCTGTGCCGCTTGTGGCGGAATGCACCGCGACGATAGTCCGGGAGGGAGCCCGGGTCAACCGGCCAGAGGAGCATGCCCCAGATTCCCTATGCTGGGGACCTCGCGCCTCTACTCAGAGCTGTCGGCTTTGGTCACTGCGAAGGTCTGGGTCAGAGACACGGAAGCCCCGGGTGCCAAGTCCGTTGCCTTGCCCCAGAGTTCCAGATTGACGCAGCCTTGTGCCTCGCCGTAGAAGCAATACAGCGTGGTGATCTCAGGGCGCTCGAAACGATTCTCAATAACGCATCCGGTCGCCTTGTCGACCAAGCGCCAGCTGTTCCCGCTCACCGACGCCACCGGCAGGCTCACCTCGCCGCGGGGCCGCCGGGCAGTCAGCAACTCCCGCCGGATGTGCTCGCCCGTTGCATCGGTGTAGTCGAGGGTGGCGCGACGGAAACACCCGATGTCAAACTCGGGGTGGCTTCTGGGGGTCACCCGGATGGGGGCGGCGCCTCGATTGGTGAACACCGAGCGAATGGTCAGGCGAGACCCGGTCGGGGCCAGCTCGAAGGTGCGATCCAGCTCGATGCCATTGGGGAGCTTGGCCCGGAGGACCACGCGCCGAGGGGTGCTGGGTTCCTGTACGGCGAACTCGGCGGCTGGCCCCGGGCTGGTACGCTCAAATTGGCTGTACTCCTCATAGCCCCCGCCGTAGGGGTAGTTCTCCACCCGACTGTCCGGGAGGTGGACGATGTTCCGGCCCAGAGCAGTGACGTCCCAGCGGACGATCCGTCCGCCCAGACTGGGGACGATGGCCACCTGGGCAGCCGCGTTCCGCAAGCGCAGGATTGGGTGGCGACGGGCATAGGCGGTCAACGGATTGCGCTCGGGGGCGTAGCCGGTGTGTTCGTTCCAGCGGTTGTAGCCCCAGTCCTGCATGGTCTCCCCGAACCGTCTGGCGGCGGCAGTCAGGTCGCCCCGCTGCGTCTCGTCGACCAGGATCATCTCGGATTCGGTGAGCAGCGGGGTGTCGCGCACGCCGAGCAGGACCTTCATCAGCAGGAGAGGCAAGCGAGCCGCACGAACGCGGCGGTGGTACTCGGGGTGCCCTTGGGTGCGGTCCAGCGCCTCCTGCAGGAACTCGTCGGCGCGGGTCACGAGTTCGGGGGTCATGTACTCCGCCCAGCCTCTGCTGTTTCCCCAATAATGGTGTCCATGGATCTGGTTCTCGTTGAGGTAGTTGTCGAACCAGATCATGTAGGCCCGGATGGCAGCGGCCCCAGGCCCGTAGTAGGCGTCGGTGAACTCGGTCACCTCGGTCATGATGTCGCGTTTGGGATCGTAGGCCATCCTGGCGCTGAGGTACGCCCGCAGTTCCGTGAATTCCGCCCCGTAGCCAGCGTGCGTGCCTTGCCTGTACATGGCACGCACGCCGTCTTTGTAGGCGGTCCGGTGGTTGCGGCACATGGTGAACCAGGTGGGAAACGGCCACCAATAGCCATAGTTCGACCCGCCGTACATGTAGGTCTGGACCTTCCCCCCCAGTCGGGTCCAAGCCCGCAGGGACCGCCGCCAATCGCGCGTCTTCTCATTGTCCTCGTAGGGCAGGAACCAGTCGCCGGCCGGCCCGCAGATCACTACCACCACATTGGGCTCCACTTTCAGGTCCGGAGCTGGCCAGGTATAGGAGTAGGCCAGTGTCTTGATCTGGACGCGCGGGAATTCGTCGCGGATGCCGCGGGCGATGGTATTCGCCAGCGAGATGGTGTTGGCGGCCCAGCGATGGTCCTTCAGCCGGGCACCGACACCGACGGGGTCTGTGGGCAGGGGGGCATCCTCGGCGATGCGTTTGCCGCCATGACGAAGGCGCTCCGCAGTGCAGCGCTCGCAGAAGCACCCTGAACTAAGGCCGTCGTCCTGGCTCACCCAATACTGCTCGATGGCCGGGTTTGCGCGCAGATCGCGACGGACCCTCGCAAGAATGTGCCGCCGCAACTCCGGATTGGTCGTGCAGAGCTCCACCGTGCGGGCATTCCCCGCGCGGCGTTGCCCGTTTGTCTTGAGGGCGAACCAGTCCGGGTGCTCGCCGAACTCGGTAGCCGCAACCAGGGCATGGTAGGAATGGCAACTCAGGTGCACGCGGGCGGATCCACCCATGTGCTGCGGCAAGCGGGCAAACTCTCCATTCAGGCGCATCCGAGAACGCCAGGCCGGATCGGAGCCGTTATTCCAGAGCTGGTCGCGGTAGAAGACCGGCGGAACGAAACGGATTTTCTTCCGTGGCAGAGGGATGGAGCTGTTCTTGGGCAGTAGCCTCACCTTGGGGGTCAGCCAGCGGATGCCTAACCCCTCCAGAAATGCGTATACGCCATAGAGATTGCCCCGGCGATCGCCACCGAGAATCGTCAGAGCTTGGCCGTCCGTCTTGACGATGAACCCCTCATCGCCGAGTTTGCGGAAGGCGCGATCCGAAACGGCGCGACGACTCATCTGGGTCCGGCCGATGCTCACTGGGTGCCCCAATGCGGGCCGGTACTTGCCCTCCCTGACCACAGTCAGCTCACAGCCGGTCAGATCCCGGATGTGATCGACAAGCTCGGTGGCCGCATAGCGGATCGAGCCCTGCGGGTCGTCGGGTATGACGACGATATGACCGGTGCGCCCCGCCGACACCAGCTCTCCTGGGCGTGATTCCCCGAAGTTGCTACGGTCGATGTAGTTGATCGTCAACTCGGGATGGTGCAGGTGCCAGCCATGGTCGGTTCGCATATGCTGCGACGAGATGAAGAACACATACTGCTCGCCCTGATCCGCCGTCTCATCCCGCCGACGAATCAGCAACCCCGCATTCTCCTTGGGGGTCAGCGCCCAACTCCGCACGAGATCGACCGGTAGGTCGATCGGGCGAAGGTACCGCGGGAGCATGTGGGTGACCGTGTCAGGCAGAAACGAAGCCAGGGGGACAGGCGCGTAGTCTTTCCCTGGCGTGCCGCACCCGGCGCTGCCCGCCCAACCGCGTTGGGCATTGGCCAAGGCACCCCAGGTCACCAGCCCAGGCCCGGGATCGTCCTTCCGCGTCCCCTCGACCCAGCCAGCGTTTGCAGGCAGGATCTGATAGAGATCGAACGGCTGATCGTAGATCTTCCACTGGTACCACAGCCCGATCTTGAGTTCGACCCCAATCACCTCATAGCGGGGGTTGGAGAACAGAGGGGCGACCGCGCTCAGATCCCAGCGCATCAGCCCTCGCCGCACGGCCCCGTTCCCCAGGCCGCCAATGGGGTACTCCCAGTCGCCGCCGAAATTGCGATCAGTGGCCACGCTGTCGATGTAGGCATCGTTGACCCCCCGGTAGCCAGCCGGGAAGAAGGCGCTTTTGGCACCGAGCTGGAGGCGCAGTGTCCGAGCCGAGCCGGTCGTCAACAGGATTCCCAGCAAGCCGACCACGGCGATGATTCTGCGGATCGAACATTCCGAACCTGTCATGTGTGTCCTCCAGACAATGCGCCTGCACGGAAGGGATGCCACTGGGCCAAGACCAGAAGACCCGTATGGGGCCAGCTTGCGGCGAAGGTCTCGGGGACTATCATAGCACGGTCGCGCGCTTCGGAAAGGACCACTCGGGATGCTCCCCAGTAGGCCCTGTGGTACTGTAGGGCCAACCATATATGGAGAGGTATGCGATGAGTCGCAAGATCATACGACGCAGGACAAAGCGCTTGGCCCTGGCTTGTCTGGCGGCGAGTCTGCATCTGTGGGGAGCACCATTGGACCCCTTTGCTCTACTGGCAGACAAGGCGCCGGCATGGGTGCCGCAATCGGCAGCGTTCCCGGAGGAGACGTATGCATCCGTGTGGCAGCCCACCGCGGAAGACCAGGCGCGCGGGTTCACGGTCGGCCGCGTGGGTCTTGGCGTGACCCCCCATCCGGCGTGGCTCTGGACCGATCCGAGGCCACTGGCCGAAGTCGAGGTCGTGTGCGCCCGCGGCGAGTTCCGGGCCAACGCCCTTGCGGTCCGCACCCTCCGCGCCAGCAACGGCTTCCGAGTTCAGGCAAGCGATCTGCATGGGCCAGGCGGCGCCCTGCCGGCAGCCTGCGTGGATGTCCGCTCCGTTCAATACAGGGCGCACATGAAAGGGGATCGGCCACAATGGAAGAACCTGTTTCTTGAGCGGTCCTTCCCGTCCAGCCAGCCGCGCGATCACACGCTGTGGCTGTGGGTGAGCATCATGGCCCCGGAAGACACAACTCCGGGCATCTATCGAGGCGAACTGAAGCTGATGACGGGAGACGGGCAGGCAATGGCAGTGCCCATCCGCATGCGCGTGCTTGATCTGGACTTCGCCTATCCAGCGGGAGCTTGGGGCGCCTATCTGCCGGGGCATGCCGCCCGTGAAAGCCGGGGGATCTACGCCAACTACGCGACGCCGGACTGGAACCCGGCCAACCTGGAGCGCTACTTCCGCTACTGGCGCACGCGCGGGCTCAACAGCCCCAACCTCTTCCATGTCTATCCCGAGTTGCGCTGCCTGGACGGGCGCGCGGTCGCGGATTTCCCCTTCTGCCGGGCCGTGGCAAAGGCGATGAAGACGGCCGGACTGACCGGCCCTCTGTGCATCGACACACGGCACACCATGTGGTGGGCGGACGCAGCGGGCAAGGAACTCGACCGGCGGCGCGCGGCAGGCTTGCCCGTGACCGGCGATCTGGGAGTGAAGGGCGGGGCCGGACGGGTTGCACGCCAGTACGGACCAACCGCCCTCCGGCTCTACGCCGAGGCCGTGCGCCAACTACTCCAAGTGGCCGAGACCGAGGCCTGGCCTCCCATTCTGCTGCTGGCCGAAGAGGAGCTATCCCATACCGACAAGGCAGCCAGCTACGATGCCTGCATGCCAACCCTGCAGGCCGTCGCCGGCGACCGCGTCCTCCTCGTCGACAACGTGGTGGGTTATGGCCGACCGGGCGAGATCGACCGCGGACACCGCGATGGCGTGCGGGTGCGGCAGTACAACAACTGGACGGAAGCCGCGCTGCAAGCCGCGCGCACGGACAAGGCGGAGATCTGGTCCTACAATCTAGGCTGGGGACGAGCCCCGTGGAGTATCTACACGTTGCGGACCGGGTCCACGGGCTACCACCAATGGGCCGACCATTGGGTGATGAAAGACAATCCGCTCGCCTGGGTGCAGACGCTGCTAACCGACGACGGCGTGGTCACATCAGTGACTGCAGAGCGCGCGCACGAAGGGCTCTGCGACCTGGCCTACTACCGCCGTCTGGAAACAGCGCGCGAGCGTCTGTCCGCTGCCGGCCATCCCATGGCAGCCCACGCCCGTGCCACCCTCACGGCACTGACCAAGAACACGTCCGTCCAGCGCTACGAGTTCGCGGCATGGGCGTCGGGAGCGACCGATACGGATTTCGCGCTGTGGCGCTGGCGCGCGGCCCTGGCCCTGCGGGCTGCCGAGAACGCGTTGGCCGGGGGTTCTGGCCGGGAAGGAGCGGGGGGAGCGGCGCCGGGCCGTCCCGCACTGCGCAGCATCGCTCCCCGGAGGCAAGGCGAAGTACCCCGCCACGACCGCATGGTCCACGCCGTCTACGCACGGGAACCAGTGCGCGTGGACGCAACGGCCGACGAGCCCTGCTGGCTGGCTTCGGGCAATCTGGCCGGGCCGCTCTGGTGGACGGCCGCAAAGGAACGGTACATGCGGGCCAAGGCGGGGAGCGTGGAGGAGTTCAAGGCAATGAATGCGCCAAGCTACGGGGCCGCACGGATTGCCTATGGCCAGAAGGGGCTCTACTTCCTGGTGACCTGCAACCATTCCACCGAGGCATCCGCCCGCTGCAACCATGCCGATGACGACCCCGACCTGTGGGAGGACGACTGCATGGAGTTCTTCTTCCAGGCGGTCGCCCCCCAGGCGCCCACCTACCAGCTCATCGTCAACGTCAAAGGCCGCCGTGTGTTGAAGCGGGACATCCGGCCAGTCCCGACCCGCGCCGTGACCGCGACCACCAGCCCGGTGAACCCCAGCGGCGGGTACCGCCAGGAGATCTTTCTCCCATGGGCCGACCTCGGCCTGGACGGCCCGCCCGCACCAGGCACGGTCTGGCGGCTCAATGTCTGCCGCGAGTTCAACTCGTGGAGCCAGCTGACCTGTTGGTCGCAGGTCGAGCAGCAGTTTGGCCTGGGGAACGGCATGCTGGTCTTCGACGGCCCAGCCGGTGCCGTATCCCTCGGCAATCTGGAGCTTGGCCAGCGCGGTCCCGGCCAGAACGCTCTGCGGGGAACCGTGCGCTTCCGCGACAAGACCAAGCAGCAGGCGATCGACTTGCGCCTGATTCGTGACGACGGCAAGGCCGCCGGGAGCATCAACGTGCCGCTGGACCAACCCCAGTTCGAGATGCCGTTCCATGTCGATGCGGCATCCGAGGCCCGGACCTGGCGGCTGCTGGCGAATGACAAGGGGGGGAAAGTGCTCTGCGAAGTGGCGCTTCCCGTGCCTACGGCCACCCCGACGGTGCGCTTCGACCGCATCCCCAAGGCCGCTGTCAGCGGGCAGATCATCCACCTGGACGTGGTGGCACACGTCGGCGACCTCAGTGCGACGAAACACCCGATGCGTGGCTTGCTGCGACCTGAGAATGGCGACGGCCTCGGGCTCGGGAATCTCGCCATTCCGGCCGCCGGGCGGCAGCGTGTCGCCCTTGATACGTCGGGCCTTCGGCCGGGCCACTGGACGCTGAAGCTCTGGCTGGACGGACTGGGGAGCGAACGGACGGCCGCATCGCAAGTGATCGAGATTCTCCCATCCCCGTTCGCCGCCCCCGAGGCAGCAGCCGGGCCCTGACCACCTACAGGACCACATCCAGGATCGTGACGCCGCCGGGGGTGACCTTGGCCCTGAACGACCGTTGCGTGCCGCTGGAGTCCTTGCCGATCCAGCTCACGTGTTCGTCGGGCGAGTCCACGAACTTGACCGGCAAGACCGGGTACGTGCTGATGTTGGCGACGTCCTTGATCGGGCGCCCGGCGGTCACGATCGCGAAGCCGTAGCTGTTCATCGCGGGGTTTGTGATGTACAGCCGGTAGCGGCCGTCAGCCATCTGCATGGGCATGATCGGCAGATTGCAGGTGAAGAGGTCATTGCCGACCGTCTTGAGCAGCAACGCGCAGGCTTCGACGAACCCGGTGTTCACCTTGCAGAAGGTCAGCGTCTCGACCAGTACGTTGCCGTGTTCCGCCGCGTCAACGGGGTCGCCCTGGAGGTTCTCCGTCCCGTCGTCCACCTCCACCAGAGCCGTGATGGCATCCTTGTTCTCGATGTTCGTGTTGAACGTGAAGGCACACATTGGGTAGTCCGAGAACGGGTCCACAACGCAGATATCAGAGCATATGCCATAGTCTGCTGGAGCGAAGTTCTCGGCCGCTGCCGTGCAGACGACCGGCCCATTCTTGTAGTCGGCGACTGCCTGTTTCTCGTCCTCCGACAGCAGGTCGAAGTTGGGGACAAACAGGGCGCCCTGCGCCTTGGCCACGTTCTCGCTCCGCATGACCGCGCCACACCGCGTGCCGTGTTCAGCCACTTCGTAGCAGAACTTGTGGGCCGTCCAGCGCCTAGTCCGGATGTAGGCGGGCAAGGTGTTGTGGAAGGCCGCATCGGACCAGATCAACGTCGGGGCCAGCACCTTCTCCACGCCCTCCACAAAGCCGGTCTCGAAGCGTTCCCGCAGCCACTGCCACTCATCGCCGCGGATACCGTCGCCGAGGCAGATCATCAGCCCGTCGAGACTGCGCTTCAGCCCGTCCCCCGTATCGGTCATATAGCTGAGCAGCGTGTAAATGTCGCGCTCCAGCAGGCACGGCGCGTGATGGAGTACATCCCATTCCTCGGTCGCATCCTTCACCCCCAACAGGCTCAACAGCTTGCCGTCGGGAACGAATGCATCCGTCAGCGGTGCGAGGGTCATATAGCGGTGGAAGCGGTCGGGACGGTCGGGGTGTTGGAGGCGCAACCCGGTCGGGACGATGTTCGGCATCAGGTAATCCACGCCCGCCCGCACCAGTCGCTGCAAGTCAATGCCCTTGCAGTAGAGCGTCTCAAAGGGGTCGGTGCAGTACATGCCGAGCACGATGACCTTCTTGCCGATCTCGTGGAGCCTGCCGCAGATCTTCCGCCAGAACCCCTCCCAGCGCCAGGCATGGAACTCCACCCACTCCTGCCGGCACGTACTCCAGATCCAGTCGCCGCGCACCTCCCGCATGGCACAGCTGTCGTCGTCCAGCCGGTCGTGAATTTCCGCCGGAAACTCGATGCCAGTGTGATCGGCAAACTGGCCGAGCATGTCGGCGGAGAAGTCGCCTTGATGGAGAACCGACGGGGAAGGGCAGAAGTTGTCCGCCACCTGCAGGCCGGCAAAGCCGTAATCGGTGAGGACCTCGCAGAGCTTGTCGACAAAGAAGTCCTCATAGTAG
>JABGQJ010001059.1 GCA_018648945.1 Victivallales bacterium | reverse complement strand
CTGGCTTCGAGCTGGACTTCATGCGCTTCCCGAGCTTCTTCAAGCCCGAGTTTCCGCAAGCCGAACGGGAGCGGATCATCGTGGATTTCGTCCACCAGGTCAGCCTGGCCCTCGGCAACCGCGCGGGCGGTGGCAAGAAGCGCTGGCTCTGCGCCCGGGTGCCGGGACGCCTCGACCGGCACGCGGACGTGGGCATCCATCTCCCCGATCTGGTGGATGCTGGGCTCGACATGGTGAACCTCTCGTACAGCTTCTTCACCGACCAACGCGACGATCTGGCCGCCATTCGCCCCATGCTGCCGGACACGGCCATCTATGTGGAGATGTGCCATACCACCATGACTGGGAAGGCGGTCAGCAAGAAGGGCGGGGACAATTTCAGTTTCCTGCGGACCACGGATCAGCAGTACTACACCACGGCCCACCTCGCCTACCGCCGGGGCGCGGACGGGCTCAGCCTGTTCAACTTCGTCTACACGCGCCAGCATGGCGAGAAGCCTACGGAACGGGGCCCTTGGCACGAGCCGCCCTTCCACATTCTCGCACGCCTGCGGGATCCCGCCTGGCTGGCGCAGCAGCCGCAATGGTACGTGCTGACCAACACCTGGCTCGACCGCGCCTTCCCCGCGCAACTCGACGCCGGTGTCGCCATCACCTGCGAACTGAACATGGCCCCCACCCAGCACCAGGCCAAGGACGGGCTACTCCGACTCATGACCCGGGAAGACCGCGCCGCCGCCGAGTGGTTCGTGGCCATGAACGGCACGGAACTCAAGCCCGTGCCTTTCGTGGCCAAACCGTTGCCCCATCCCTACGACGCCAATCTCAACATTGCCGGGCACTACGCCTGCTTCGCCCTGCCCCGGAGCACCGTCAGGGATGGCCTCAACCACCTCGCGCTTATGCGGCGTGGTGGTTCTCCGGTGGTGCTCCAGTATCTCGATGTCGTCCTGCCGTGATGCGGAGTTGATCCGGTGCCAGGCACGGGATAGCTTGGTAGCCATTCATCCCATGCCCCGCGAACCGGAGACGACGATGCGATATCTGGCAGTGGCGATTCTTGGCCTCGTCTGGCTGACGGCCGGGGCGGCGACCCTCCCGGTGGCCGACTTCGGGGCAACGCCGGACGACGACACGGATGACGCGACCGCGATCAACCAAGCGCTCGCCGATGCGCAGGCGGGAGACACAATCAGCTTGCCAGCTGGCCGCTTGGTGTTGGGAACCGCGCTGAAAGTGCCAAGTGGCGTGATCCTGCGCGGGGCAGGGCGGGACAAGACCTTGCTTGTCCATGCGGGCGAGAAGCCCCATGTGTTCATTGAGATGCGGAAGGTCGAGAATGTGGAGATCGCGGATCTGGGCATGGATGGCGGAAACCGCCCGCAGGCAACACATGGCATCCTGGTCATAAAGTCGGAGGAGATCCTCGTCCACCATGTGGCCATCCGCAACTTCGTCGATACCGGGAAGTTCGGCCCCCATGGCCTCCAGTTCACCGGCACCTCGCATTCGGTGATCCGCGATTGCGTCATCGAGAACATCGCTCCCAAGGACCCCTGGGGGGCCGGCATGCGGGTGGCCGACGATTGCTCGCACAACCAGATTCTCCGCAACCGCATCCACAACACCGGACGTGGCGGCATCTTCACCAACGCTCGCTGCACCGACACGATCATCCGAGGGAACGTGGTCAGTGGTTCCCATGGCATCGCCTTCGCCATCGAGGTGCACAGTGGCAGTGTTCGCACGGTGGTCGAAGACAATGTGGTGGACCATGGCCTCAGCATCGTCAGCCCCAACTGCGCCGTGCGCCGGAACGTGGTCATGGATTTGAGCGATACCTGGGGCTCCTATGGCATCGAGGGTGGCGGCGGTCCCGACGGCGTGGTGACGGACAACGTGATCGAGTACGGCCAGGGCCAGGGGATCTCCATCTCTGGCGGTTCCGCTCGCCACATGCTCTGGGCGCGCAACCGCTTCTCCAATTGCAGCCAATGGGGCATGCAGATCCAGGGGGCGAGCGAGGAGAGGCGCATTCGCTGCCTGTACTTCTACGACAACACGTTCAACCGCGTGAAGCGTGGCCATCCCTCGGCCCGCTATCCCGGCCACGACGGGCATGCCCTCCGCTTCAACGACCACTCGGAGTACCTCGTATTCGACCACAATCGGCTCGTCGACAATGCCGGACTGGCCATCCAGTTAACTTCCGGCAAGGATGTGAACCACCTTGTCTTCGTGAACAACACCATCACCGGCAATGCCCAGGGCCCCATCAATCACTACCCAGGCGATGCCATCGTCTGGGAGGGCAATCTGGTGGCGGGCAATGGCACGGACAGTGTGCCGACGCACGGCGGGGAGGAAGGCAAGCCCCCTGTCGCTGCCTGCACCATTCCCGCCGCCGTTCGCGTCGGGG
>JABGQJ010001058.1 GCA_018648945.1 Victivallales bacterium | reverse complement strand
GATTCGCGTATAGGAGCGGTCTCCGTGGTGGGTGCACTCGCTGAACACGCAGACTAGGCGCCCCGACGGGGTCAGGACTACATCCGGCCAGGCTTCGTAGATGGCGTCGTCACGACTGATCGTGTGTTTCTGGATCACGTCACTTTCCTGCGTTGAGTCGGTAGGAGTACATATCGTACCCAACTTTGCGCACGGCCTCAATGGTCTCCGGGTAGGGCGTGCCGACAATATCCACGAAGCCGATCTGGTAGTTCTCGCCATCGAGCCCGCGCCCGGTCGTTGGCTCGTCCATGTATTTGAACCAGTGGCAACCCACGAACTGCGGGTGGCGTAGCACGCCGCGCACGTAGGCCTCGTAGCGCTGGGCGCGCTCGGCCTGGTCCTTCACCTTGCGCAGACCGGTGTGGAACATGCCCCGGTCCAGCGCTCCGAAGTGGAACTCGCCGATGATCAGGGGCACGTCCTTCTTCCCCGGATAGCGGAACTTGGCGACGTCGTAGCGGTACAGGTTGTAGCTGACCACGTCGCAGTAGTCGGCGGAGACTTCGGCCACCACGTTGTTCACCCAGGCGAACCGGCAGCCAAGGTAAAGCTGCTGCGGGGCCACTTCCTTGACTGCGTCGCGGACCGTGCGGAAGTATGTATGCGCTGTCTTGCGGTAGAAGGCGACGAGATCCGGCCGGACCTTCTTCGCATCCGGGGCCTCACGGTGAGCAAGCAGAGCATCCCAGGAGGCATGCGTCGTCCCCCAGGCATCGTTCAGCTTGGCGATGGTTGTGTACTTCACCTTCAGGTCGGCGACGAACACCTGCTTGGCAATTTGCTCGGGAGGGGACACGAGGGCGGCGATGGCCAGGGACGTCTCATTGCCCCAGGATATCTCGTTGTCCACGAAGTAGCCGATGCACCAGGGGTCGTTGGCCGTCGTCTTCGCCTGCCATTGCATGGCCCTTTGGACCTGCTTCTTGAAATCGGGATCGAACACGTCGCGGAACTTCCCCCAGTAGCCCTTGCTCCCCGCCAGGATCTTGCCGCCGAAGTGGACGGAGACCACGTAGGGGGTCTTGCGCTTCAGGTATATTTTGGAATCGGACCAGTTCGCGATGGTGTTGAGGCCCCAGGCCCGCAACCGGCGATGGGTCGTGTCGGTGAACGTCTCGAACCACTCCTTCCCCTCGTACTTGCGCTTCACATTGGCTGGCGCGAAGTTGAAGCAGCGCGGCTGCTTGCCCTTGTAGTAGCCGTTGACGACGTGCCCCTGCTTGCTGTAGAACTTCTCGAACTCGGGGCCGGCAGGCAGGTCCTTGAACCAGCCGTCGCGATCGTCGATGGGCGTGAGATCCCGAGCCCCCACGCAGTCCACCCCGTGGCTGAAGAACAGCCGGCCCGCAGGATCCACCAGCCACCATTTGCCCGCGTGTTTCTCGGGGCGGAAGAAACCGGTGGCCTTGAGTTGCGGCCCGGCCGTCCAGCCGCCGTATTGGTTCCAGCCATCGGGGCCCGGCTGGGCTTTGAGCGCGGCCGCTTCGGCATCGCGCCGGGCGTGCAGTTCCTTCAGGGAATGGGTCTTGCCGGGCCAATCCCTGTGGATGTACTGGCCATAGGTGTCGATGAAGGGGAAGAACGTCTCTTTCGTCCATTTGCTGGGCTCGGTGATCGGGCCTTCGTACTCACCAGCGAAACGGATGTTGTCCACCCGGAAGGAGTGGGCCGCCTTCGGCTTGGCGATGAAAATGAGCAGGGCGGTGACGTTCTTGGCATTGATGGACCGTTCCTTGGTGCTGTTGCCAAAGGGATAGCCCCGCATGCCGAAGAGCTTGACCGGGGGGGGAGTGGTCAGCTTGCGGGTCAGGGCCTGGGTCAGCGTGCCGCTCGCGCCGGGTTTGAGCTCGATGTGCCCGGTGACGCAGTTCTTTACGCCGTCCGCACCGGGGTTGTCCACCCGCAGAGCGACCTTCACATCATTCGTGCCGAGATTCGTCACGTCCAGTTGGATGGTGGCAAAGGGGGAGGCATCCCACTTGCCCTTGGGCGCCTGCAGCGTCAACCCCGGCCAGTCCTCCTTCGCTGTGGTGTCGACGCGCAGGGCACGACTGCCCTTCACCGTCTCGTAGCTGGCCTTCACCGAGCGCTGCTCGATTCTCTTCAGATCGGGACCGGTTTCGAAATCGAAGAGAGTCAGATCGGCGCGGCAGAACGCCGCGAGGGAGAGGAAAATGATCGAGAGCCGCATGGCCGGACTCCTTTGCAGAGTGAGATTCTGGTTGCGCCTAGAGGAATCTAATGCCGCCTCCTTGCTCCTGAAAGGTCGCAGGGACTTGCACCATGCCGTGGAAACTCCATAAATGGGAGTTGAACTCCCATTTATGGAGTTTAATATATGGAGCATGAGCGCAGGCCAGACCAATCCGCGCGTGTAC
>JABGQJ010001057.1 GCA_018648945.1 Victivallales bacterium | reverse complement strand
GCAACATCGGTGCGACCAGCCTCAAGCGCCAGCATGCCGCGCTGGAGACTGCGTTCGGGGGAGTCGTCCGTCCCCAGGCGGTGCAGCCGCTCGGCGATGCTCAGTTCGGCCAGGCGGATGGTGCGCGCGACCTTCCCCCGGGGGGCGACTTGCGTGACATGGATACCGTCGCCGGCAACCCCCTGGAGCTGGCACGTCACCTTCCCCCTGGTCAGCTCGATGGGGACCGTCTTGCCGACCTCTGCCCTGAAGGAGGCGAGGACCTGCCGGTCGATGCCGGCCATGGCCGTCAGCTGGCTGGTGATAGCCTGGCGCTGCTCCCCGGTCAGTCCCTCCCCGAGTTCGTCCTCGTTCTGCAGCCAGTGCTGGCGAGCCTTGGTCGGGCGTCCGGTCAGGATCGACTTCGTCAATGCGGCCAGCCCCGGTGCCCGCTCCGGCCCCTCGACTGCTGTCTCCAGGCTTCGGATCCACTCGTTCTTGATCTGTCGGCCTACCGACCAACGGTGAGCCTGGGCCTCGGCATTCCCGGCATCGGGGTTGAGGTACTTCAGGTTGGGCAGCTGGTCGGTCAGTTGCGCGGGTGGCGGCGGCAGCGCCACCGGCGTCCACAGGAACTCAAGTTTCGTGCACTTGCTGATTGGGCTGAGGTCGGCAACTGAGGGGCACGCGGCGAGGCCGAGCACCCGCAACGGTGCACCCTCGATCGGGCCGATGTCCTGTATCGCGTCGCCTTCAAGGTACAGCACCTCCAGAGGCTTGCCTGCGAGCGGGCTGAGATCGCTCGCGGCATTGTTGCCGATACAGACGTACCGGAGTGGACACTCCTGAATCGGCGAGAGGTCCTTGACGAGGCGATGCCCGACCAGCCCCAAAGCAACGAGTGGCATTCCCTTGAGCGGCGAGATGTCCTCGATGCCAGGTCCTGTCGGCTTGTAGTCATACCACCGGTTCACAACCAGCCAGCCGATCCGCATTCCGCGCAGAGGGCTGAGATCGCTAACCGAGGTCCGGGTCAGTTCCAGATCGACAATCGGGAGTCCGGCGAGCGGGGAGATGTCCCGCAGGTTCGCGATGCCCCCCAGGTCGAGCCCGAGCCCTCTCGGCAGAGGCCGTACTCTCAGCAAGAGGTCCGCAGCGGTGGGATTGGCTTTGCGCAGGTTGGCCTCCACTTCCCGCAACTTCCCCTCGGGCATCACCGATGGCCACATCTTCCGCCAGACTGCATTCGCGATCCGGCCATCGTGCCCGTGGCCGGATGCGTCCTTCGCGACATCCCCCGCTCCTTCCTCGAAGTCAAGCAGGCAGAGCGTGTCCCCGTCTGCCTGGAAGGGCAGGGCGTCCTCGAGGGCGAAGCTCTCCCGGTACCGTACCCCCTTGGTGATGCGGACGCACTCAACGTTGCCCCGGAAGGAGGCCCCCCGGGCCCGTCCGGTGGAATCGGGACCGGCTCCCAGCAGGAATGGGACGGCCGTGGTGCCCCGGTCCGCCTGGTTCGCGGCGGCGACCAGGAACCCGTTGATGTAGAGACGTTGCTGCCCTCCATCCCAGACCCCGGCCAGATGCACTGGGCGTTTCAGGAGCATGTCGCCGTCGATGCGCGTCACGGCATTTGGGTTGGGGGACATGCGGAACTGCCAGCGGCCCTCGGCGCGGGTCAGGCACAGACCGCCAGTGTCGGCGTTGCCGAGAACCACTTCCATGTCCGTGCCTGCTCCCATCGGTGTCACGACCGCCTCGATCGTGATCGGGGAGTTGCCGTCGTGAGCCAGCGTGGGAATGGTGACATGGCCCCCCTTGCCGCTGAGCGCCAGGGCCCAGCTTCCCGTATGCGGCAGCGTGATGCGTTCCAGTGCCCGGCGGTTGGCGTCGGGGGCAACTGCCACGGGCGCGGGGACGATGGCTGGCGGCGTGACTGGCGGAACCACTGCCGGAACTGGAGTCGGCTCGGGTGCGGGCGTTGCCCCGACTGCCGTGGGTTCGGGTGTCGCCGTGACTGTCGCGCGGGCCGGGGCCACCGCCCCGGTGGGCGGCGTTGCGGCGGGCGAAGTCGTTTTCCCCGCCGGACCTTTGGCGGTACTGTGTTCCGTTGCGGCTGACGCCGGTTGCTTGCCGTCCTCGGGAGTGGAGGAGACCGTCGCCGCTGGGGCGCGCCCCCGCACGGCCAGGAACACTCCGAACAGCATGGCTAGCACCGCGAGGGCGGCGGCGCCGGCCAGAAGCTTCGGCGAGCGCCACTGGGCGGCGGGCTTGGCCGATGGTTGCTGGTGCTGGCGTCCCAGAGCCTCCTGCGCCTGCCGGGCCAGGGGGGGCTCGTCGCCTCGCCCGTGTCGCGGCATGCTGTCGGCCTGCACTCGGCCAATGTCCGCGCTGAGGCTTCGCCAGTCCGGGTACCGCTCCCCGGGGTCCTTCGCCATCATGTTC
>JABGQJ010001056.1 GCA_018648945.1 Victivallales bacterium | reverse complement strand
ATGTAGCGCACGGGCTCAAGAAGCACATCGCCAATCAAGCCGACGGAGTCCCGGGCGTTGGTTGGCCCGATGAGCGGCAGGGTGAGGCTGAGGCCGGGGCCGATGCCCCAGGCACCCAGAGTCTGCCCTGTATCCTCGCCGTGGCGCTTGATCTCCCACTTGTCCAAGGCAGAGTCGCGCCAACCAAGAACCCCCACGGTGGTGTTGATCCCGAATCGAGCCAGCTCGCTGCCGCTGTCGCGGAGGCGTCCCTGCAGCACGCAGTTCACGAATCGGCCGGGCATCGACACGTTGTCGAACACGTTCCGCACTCCTTGCCGGACCGGCTTGGGGAGAACGGCCTCGTACCCCTTGGCGAGGGGGCGAAGGAGCCAGAAGTAGAGCTTGTCGTTGAAGTGATAGATGCCCCGGTTCATGGGTTCCAGGGGATCGGCCACTTCCACCTCGTCGGCATACTCGTCTTCGAAGTCATCGACTTGCGCCTCCAGGCCAGCCCCAGCAAAGGCGCAGGCCAGGAATAGCGTCCGCCACATGGTTCTCACTTTGCCAAACACGACGAATTCTCCTTGCCTTGTCGGCGGCGACAGCTACTTGAGCTTGACGCCGCCCGCCTTGCGCTGTTCTTCGATCTTGCGGTGCAGACGCTTCATCACTGTTGCGAAGTCCTTGCGTCGCATCAACTCGTTGAGCTGGGTTCGGTAGTTGCGCACCAAGCTCACCCCGATGACCGCCACGTCCCGTACCCGCCACGAATCATCGCGTCGGTACAGTTTGTAGAGAATGTCCACTTCACCATACGCATCGGTAGTCACCAGGGCCTTCACCTCGGCGCGTCCCTTGGCTTCGTCCACGCTGGGCTTCTCGTATACCAGTTTCTCCCCAGAGTAGCCCTCCACATGCCCCAGGTAGGCACTGACGATCAGTTCCTTGAACACCGGGACAAACTCCTGCCGTTGGGTGTCGCCAAGAGATCTCCAGTGCTTCCCCATGGCAAGTCGCGCCATGAGCTCCCAGTCGAAGAACTGGTCCACGACCTCGATCATCGCCGTGCGGCGCTCGCTGGCTTTGCCCTCGCCTTGAAGGGCGGGATCCTGCACCATCTTGAGCACGGCATCGGTGGCCTCGCTCACACAGAGAGCCGGCGCCTTCGGAGCGGCGCTGGCCAAGGCCGCAAGGAAGACAAAGACCGACAGGGTCCGCCAAGTTCTGCGTGCATGTTCCATTTGTCTGCCCCAAACCATATGCAACCCCCGGCACAGCCACTTGTTCATGGCGGGAATGGGATACGCGGCGACGAGTCCGGTCGGACAGCCGCTGCCTACGTACCTAAGAGAGTACACCCATCTGGACACGGCACACAACCCCTCGGTTCGAAGAATCACAACATCCAACGTCGTAGCTTTCCGGCTCCCGGCGCGGTCCGCGCCGTGTATCACTACTCTATCTTGCCCTGCACCAGTCCGCTAATGATTGACTCGATATCCACAGCCGGCTCGGTTTCCTCGATTTCGTCTCCGTCGGCCAGCATCTGGTCGTCACCCCCTGGTTCCAGCAGGATGTACTTGCCGCCGATCAGGCCCTTCGTGCGAATCGACGCAAACGTGTCGGCCGAGAGCTTCACCTGGTCCTTGATGTCCATCACTACCTGTGCGTTGTACCTTTCGTCCAGCTCGATCTCACGAACCCGGCCGATCGGCACCCCAGCCACCTCGATCGAGGCCCCAACCCGAAGGCCCCCCAGATGGGTGAACGTGGCGGTGAGTTCGTAGTGCTCGCCACCGGCAACGTTGGTCTCGGTGAACGGCAGTTCCATGGACCCGGATTCGGTCCGGCCGATCCAGCCGCCCGCCTCGACCATCGTGTTGCCGTTGCCCGGGGACAAGCCCACGAACTTCTCCCCGATCAGGCCCTTGGTCTTGACCGCCGCCACGGTGTCGGTGGGGATGCGCACCCTGTCTTTCAGGCTCAGGACCAGTCTGCCCGCGAAGTGCTCGTCCAGGTCCAGCGACACGACCCGGCCAACCGGGACGCCCGCGATCTCGACCGCCGCTCCGGCGCGCAGCCCGCCTAGGTCGGCGAACACGGCATGGATCTGGTATTCCTTGCCGCCGCCGACCTCCATGCGCGCAAAGCGGATCGAGAGATAGGCGAAGCAAAGGCAGCCCAGGATCACGAAAAGACCCACGAGGCATTCGACGCTGCGTTGTTTCATGTGTGCGCCCTCTTGTGGCGAAACCTACGCCCGCCCGGTCACCAGCTGGCGCACCGCTTCGTCAGCGGAGTCCTCCAGCCCGTCCGGGGGACCAAAATAGCGAATCAGGCCATCCTGAAGGACGGCCACCTTGTCGACGATGTCGAAGATGCGGGGAATCTGGTGGCTGATGATAATGCCCGTGAAGCCCAGATTCCGGTGGCACTCATCGAT
>JABGQJ010001055.1 GCA_018648945.1 Victivallales bacterium | reverse complement strand
CTTGGCTTGAGCGGGGAACTCGTTGCCGCCGTCGGACCGGTACGAGACGCTCTCGATGGTGCCGTCCAGCTTCCCTAGATTCAGGGCGACCCGGGTGCGGATAGGGGCATCGGCGGTGTTGGTCAGGAAGAGGAAGACGGAATCTTCGTCGTGCCCCGCGAACCAGTTGATCTCGGGGCGGTCGACCGTGACCACGTCCCGTGGCAGCCAAGGCCAGACCCCTTCGACGTCATAGACGGTGCCGGGACGGTGGCCAAAGAGCCGGTTGTCGAACCAGACGTAGCCGCATTGGCGTGCCGCCGGGAAGTGGATTTCCCCCTTTGAACGGACCTCGATGTCGGTGACCAGGTAGTCGGCCAGCATCATCAGGAAGCAAGGGATGTGATGCCAGTAGATGCCGCTCACATCCGGGCCCTTGAGGGAGTAGTCGGGGGCCTGGGTCAAGTCGGTGAAATCCGTGCGGTAGTAGCCGGGATAGGTGCCCCAACGACCGAGGGTGGAGTTGTGGGCGGCCATGGTGAACAGCGGGTCGGGGAGCCGCTGATTCAGTCGCAGGAGATGGGGTGCCCAGTTGGCCATGATGATATGGGCGCAGGTTTCCTGGCTGCGGCGATACGTAGTGGGTTGCTCGATGCCCAATCCAACCACGCTGGGCAACCAGCCCGCCACCCGCTTCTCAGGAGTGTCCCGATACGCGAGTTCAGGTTTCCGGAACGGGTGGTCTCCCTGCACGGTTGGCCAGCCCAGCGCGAACAGCTCAGGGCCCTTGAACCAGTACCAACCGTTGGTGCGGGTGCGGTCGTCCCTGTGGATGGTCATCTTGCCGGATTCGACCTTGGGCCAGGTGTAGAGGCCAGAGACCATGCGCCGCGCGATTTCGGCGGCCATGCGGGTCAGGTAGGGATCGTTGGTGGCTTCGGCCACGGCCAGGAGCCCACGCCAGTTGCCCGTGTGGCTGATCTGGTAGAAGTGGTGCCGGGGCCTCTCCTTGGTCTGCCCGTCCAGGTAGGTCTTGGCGTATTGCAGGGCGTCCTGCCGGGCCATCTCCAGGTAGCGCGGTTCGCCGGTGGCGCGGTAGGCGGCCAGGGCGTCGTCCATCGGGCTCACACTGGGGGTCCGAACGGGGTCGCCCTGGTCATCGAAGGCAATGTCCCGGAATGCCGGCGTATAGCCGCCAGCCAGTTCCCAGGCGGAGAGACGCACGGCGGCGCCATAGCTGACCGTGGGCGTGCCTAGCTGATACCGTCCGTAACGGCCAGGGATCTTGGGATCTGCACCCACATGGCAACCAAGGCGGGACAGCAGGAAGGCGAGGGCGGGGGCGGCCCGGCGGGCGAGCAGATCCTCGTCGCCGGTCAGCAAGGCGGCTTCAACCAAGGCCAGAGGCGCGGCGTGGGTGACGGCATTGCGGGATTCGATGTTCCAGAACCCCATCTGGGCCTTGGACCAGCCAGCGGCTTCGTCATCGGCCATCAGTGAGATCACATTGAGCAGCGTCTGGGTCAGGCTTTGTGTGTGGTTCTGGCGGTAGTCGCGGAGTTCGCAGAGGGATTGGGTCACCTTGCGGTAGGTTGCCAGCCAGTCCGTATCCTCGGCGATCAGGCGCAGTCGCCCGGACGCCGTTTCGCCAGATTTGAGCCGGCTGCCCTTGCCGCCGGGCACGACAACCCAGGCGCTGGGTTGGGCGCGCCCCTCGCCATTCACCAGCTGGAAGCCTGCCTCGAACTGGTCGCAATCCGGCCAGGACTTGGGCAGATCCTCGGGATCGAAGGCCACGCCGATGGTGCGCGGCCCGGCCAACTGGACCGTTGCCATGGGAGTCGCGGTCAGTTCCGTGGGGATCAACTCGGGCTTCATCGGCAGACGTTTGTAGGAGAAGAGGAAGGGGCAGGTGACTTCCTCGACTGCCGCGCGCTCGATGGGGGCAGTGGCTCTGTAGCGCAGGCCATACCATCCCTCTTGCCGGGCGGTGAACGCCAGGGCCAGGGCAGGGAATCCCTTCATCCCGCGCAGTTGCCAACGCGCCTTCACCGTGCCTTGGCCGCAACGGGCAGTCAGTTCCACGCCATCGTTCGTCTTGCGGCACGTCGTTGGCAGACAAGAGACGAGAGTGCCGCACTGTTCCGGGTTGCTGCGGCTCGCGTTGGTCTGTGTTTCGTAGCTGACATCCCCCAGCGAGATCGTGCGCTTGCCGCCCCCGATCTGCCAGTTGACCAGGATTCCTGCGCGCCGGCCAGCCACTTGCACACTCTTCTTGCCGACCAGCACATCATAGGCCTCGAGCCGTGGTCCAAGCACCGTGTGCCACTCCCCACCCCGCTTGCGGTCGATACGGAGCATGACGACGGGTTGGCCATTCTGTTCGCCTTGGGTGAAAACCAGGGCCTGCGAGTCGTCTTCCAGTCGGGCCAGTTCTCTACCTGTAT
>JABGQJ010001054.1 GCA_018648945.1 Victivallales bacterium | reverse complement strand
ACCATCGGTCTGGATTACGGCAGCAACTCGGTTCGCTGTCTCGTCGTGGATGTCGCCAACGGCCGCGAGCTTGGGGTGGCGGTCTGGACGTATGCCAGTGGCGATGCCGGGGTGCTCACCGATCCGAGCAACCCGCACATCGCCCGCCAATCTCCCATGGACTACGTCGAGGGCTTGCGCCAGACCGTGCCTGCGGCGTTGGCCGAGGCCGCGGCGGATGCTGATTTCAGTCCGGCGAAGGTCATCGGCATTGGGGTGGACACCACGGGCTCCACGCCCATCCCCGTCGATGCTTCCCTTCAGCCGCTCGCCGCCAAGCCCGAGTTCGCGAGCGACCTCAATGCCTACGCCTGGATGTGGAAGGACCACAGCGGCATGGCCGAGGCGGAGCAGATCACTGAACTGGCCGAGGTGCACCGGCCGCAGTATCTCGCCAAGTGCGGCGGCACGTATTCCTCCGAGTGGCTCTTTTCGAAGATTTGGCACTGCTACAACGCAGCTCCCGCCGTTTTCGCCGCCGCCCACACCTGGCTGGAGTTCGCCGACTTCATCCCCGCCGTGCTGGCCGGCATCACGGATGTCGCGGAGATCAAGGCAGGTATCTGTCCCGCCGGGCACAAGGCCATGTACTGCGACGAATGGGGGGGGTATCCCGACCGGGAGTTCCTCTCCTTGCTCGCCCCCGAGATCGGGGCCTTGCGCGACCGCCTCCCCGCCACCGTGACCACCGCCGACCAGGTGGCCGGCACCCTCTGCGACGAGTGGGCGACCGCTCTCGGTCTGCCCGCAGGCATTCCCATCGCCGTCGGCGCCTTCGATGCGCATCTCGGTGCCGTGGGCGCAGGCGTGGGCGCGGGTTCCATGGTGAAAATTATCGGCACCAGCACCTGCGATTGCCTGGTTGCCCCCAATACGGAGCAGTTGCCGGATGTCCCTGGAGTCTGCGGCATTGTCAACGGTTCGATTCTGCCTGGTTACTACGGGATCGAGGCGGGCCAGTCCGCCGTCGGCGACATCTTCAACTGGTTCGTCAAAAACGTGTGCAAGGGTGATGGCAAGGTCCATGGTCAACTGCGCGCCGAAGTGGAGCAGGACAAGCCCGGGCAGAGCGGGTTGCTTGCCCTCGACTGGCAGAACGGCAATCGGACGATTCTCACCGACGCCCGTCTGACCGGTCTGGTCCTCGGGCTCACCCTCCACACCACCCAGGCTCAGATCTACCGGGCCCTGATCGAGGCCACCGCCTTTGGTGCCCGCCGCATTCTCGACCGTCTCGGCGAATATGACGTGACCGTGGACAAGGTGATCAACTGCGGCGGCATCGCCGAGAAGGATGCCATGTTCATGCAGATCTACGCCGATGTTCTGGGGCGTCCCATGTTCATCAGCGGTTCGGCCCAGACCTGCGCCCTCGGCTCGGCCATCATGGCCGCCGTCGTCGCCGGCAAGGACGCCGGTGGCTACGACACCTGCGAGGAAGCCCAGGCGGCGATCTGTTCCTACAAGGACACGGCCTACACGCCCATCCCAGAGAATCAGGCCGCCTATCAGGAACTCTACGAGCTGTATTGTGAACTGCATGACAGCTTTGGCGTGAAGGGCGTCTCCTTCGATCACTTTGCCGTGATGAAGAAGCTGCTCGATATCAGCCGTCGCGCGACCGGAGGCGCCGCATGACCTCCGTCTCGCGCCACCCGCGCATTGGCATCACCGCCAACGTCAAGGTGAACGACCGCCAGGAGCTTGATTTCGTCTGTGGCCAAGTGTATTACGAAGCCGTCCAGGCCGCTGGGGGCGAGCCCGTGCTCATCCCCCCGCAGTCCGACCTCGCGGCCGTGGTCGCTGCGCGCGCACCGTTCGACGGCCTGCTCTTCACTGGTGGCCCCGATCTGTCCGGCGACTTCGTGCCTCCGCACGCGGAGAGCAAGGTCATGCATCCGCTTCGCCAGCCCTGGGATTTGGCCCTTCTCGCCGCCGCTCTCCGCTGGCCGGAGATGCCTCTGCTCTGCATCTGCCTGGGATGCCAGGAACTGAACGTCGTTTGCGGGGGTACTCTGATCCCGCATCTCCCCGATGTTGGCACGGAGATCGAGCACCGCCGTTTCGGCACTGCCGAGAACTGGCATACTGCCACCGCGATCGCGGGCTCCCGCCTTGGTGGCATCGTCGGCACGGACGAGATCCCGGTGAACTCCTCCCATCATCAAGCTGTGGACCGTCTCGGCGACGGGCTGCAGGTTGTGGCCCGCGCTCCCGATGGTACAGTCGAGGCCCTGGAGCATGTCGAGGCCCCGGACCGTTTCCTGGTGGCGCTCCAGTGGCATCCGGAACGGATCATTGACCACTCTCCCCATCTAGCCATTTTCCAGGCCTTTGTCAATGCCTGCAACGCAATGAAGGAAACACCCCATGGCCATTGAGCACTC
>JABGQJ010001053.1 GCA_018648945.1 Victivallales bacterium | reverse complement strand
GCGAACTTCGAGATTGCTTCCATTGTGTCGCTGATGCCGGATGCGCCGGGGCCATTTGTGCCCGATGCGTTCACGGACACGGCGGACGGACGGGGCATTACCTGGGGCCTGTGCCACAACACCATGGCCGGGAAGGGTCGGGAAACCCAGCACACGGTGCTGATGCGCTTCGACTGTTGTTTGAGCCAGGATACCAATGATCCGGAGATGAAGCGGCATTCCTACCACTATCCCCCCGAGCACTACTACCGGCACGGTCTGGGCGCTGGGCAGCGCGAGCGGGCATTGGCAGCGGCTCGGAGACTACGGGCGGAGGCAAGCGAGTGATGGAGCACCCTATTCGCATGAAACTGTCGAGATTCCTCTTGCCGTGTGCGCTGGCGATATGCATGGGAACTGGTTGCGTGGCTGTGCCGCCCCCCCAGCAGAGCTTCGAGGCACTTCGCCACAAAGCCGTGCAGAGTCTGGCCGCTCTCAAGGAGCACACGGCGCTGGCCGAGAAGGGGGGAGTCGAGGTGGCGAGGGAGAGCGTCACCATCACCACGGCGGAGCTGTTCTTGGTCTACGCGCAGTGGGACAAGGAGAATGTAGCGGAGGTGGAGAAAGCCATCGCCAGTTGGTGGCGCGCGAAGAAGGATGCCCCGCGTCTCGCCAAAGAGCTACCCCATTGGGAGATGGCGGATGTGATCCAGGTGTTGGCAAAGGCACGGCAGGAGCTGGCCGAAGTGATGCAGGGCAAGGTGACGCGTCGCCCGTTTGTCGACTTCGACATGACCGCTTTGGTCGAGAAGGACGGCTATTACCGACAGCGGGGCCGGCCGGTCTTCCCGTCCACTTTCGTCTGGCAACCCAATGACGAGAAGCTGAACGAAGCCTATGGCGTGATTGGTGGCAAGTACATCCATCTCCCGCATATCAGGGCCGAGGGCGAGAAGCCCGACATTGGCTACGAGCCGGACGATCAGGAGCCGCTTGGCTACATCTTCCTCGGGCAGAAGCACGCGCCTAGGTGGTTGGTGAAGGAGCATCCGGAAATCACCGATGGGAAGCACCACTACACCGGATTCGACACGGACCACCCGGTGGCGCGCGATCTCTGGGCCTCCATGTTGGCGGACACGGTGCCGCAGTTCCGGGGGCGCAAGGTCAGCCAAGGGGGGTACATGCTGACCAACGAGCCGCATTGGTTTACCTGCACGGAAGGCTGGGCCACCGATCCGGTGTCCGAGAAGACCAAGGCCCGGTTCCGCGGCTGGCTGAAGGAGCGCCACGGCAACATCGCCGCCCTCAACGCCCTGTGGCAGGCCGAATTCGCCTCCTTTGCCGATGTAAGGATCACGGTCCCCATCGATGCCGCGCTGCGAGGCCAGCCGGTCTGGTATGACTGGTGCCGCTTCAATATGGACCGCATCACCGAGTGGTTCGGCTTCCTGAAACAGGAGATCCGGCGGCACGATCCCACCGCCCAGACTCACATCAAACTCATCCCCGGTCACCTGTCCAGACACAGCCGTTGCCATGGTCTGGACTTCGAGGCCCTGGTTCGTCTCCAGGACATCATCGGCTGCGATGCGGGTGTCGTGAATGTCCCGCACTGGAAGAACAAGGAGACGTGGCCGGAGCGCTACGCTTGTGACTGGCGGGACCAGGCGCTGCCCCTCGACTTCTTCCGGTCCATCAGCCCCGACAAGGTGGTGTTCGACAGCGAGTGGCACAGCCTGAGCAAGTCCAACATCCGCAACCCCCGGATGTCGGGCGAGTACGCGCGTGCCGCCCTTTGGCTGGCCCATCTGCACGGCACGGGCATGAACCAGACGTGGTACTGGTCGCGCAACCTGGATGGCTCCCTCTCCAAGAGGAGCGGCAGCGCGTTCCATGCCTCCAATCTCGCCCAGCCGCTGGTCATGGATTCCTACGGTCGCACCATGAAGGAGCTCAACGCTTTCTCCCCGGAGGTGGTGGCCCTGGCCATGCAGCCGAAGTTGGCCCGAATCTACTACTCCGAGGCGTCCGCCATTCAGGACAAGGCCTACATGGATCATGTGTACGACGCCTACAAGGCCCTCTACCATGGTGGCCTGCCCTTGGGATTCGTCACCAAGGGGCTGCTCGCCGAAGCCAGCGAAGTCGAGATGGAAAGCTGGCCGCTCCTGGTGGTTCCCCATGCCGACCACATCATGGCTGGTGATCGGGAGGCGTTGGGGAAGTACCTGGCTCAAGGCGGCACGCTGTTGGTGGTGGGGGCAAACAGTCTGAAGCGTGACGAGTACGGACGCCCCTGTGCAGAACTGCAGGCGGGCAAGGGGACGGTGCGGCGCGTTCCCGGAAGTCGGTACTGTGGGGTGATGTACCAGACCCCCGAAACTGCGGTGAACGTGCTGGCGGGGATGGTGTCTTACAGTCGGTTTTTGTCGAAAACCGGCAGTG
>JABGQJ010001052.1 GCA_018648945.1 Victivallales bacterium | reverse complement strand
AGACGAGTCTCCCCGGCGGGGTACGGGGCTGGCCCCGTTTCCTCCCGTGACTGAGGCATTACCCGGCGACTCCGGCTCGGCTTGGCTGCGGCCAGTGGGCGCGCTACGTTTCCTCCCACCCCGTCAGCTCAAGGAGATACGACCATGCCCCGCATTGGCTTCCAGATGATCATGCTCAGTCGACACAGCGACTTCGCTGGGGCCTTGAAGACAGCCGCCGCCATGGGCTACGAGATCGCCGAGCCCTGGGGCTGGAAACCACCGGTGAGCTGCATGGAGCAACACCGCCTTGGGGAGGCGGCAGGGCTGACCATCTGTTCCGGGCACTACATCCCCAGCACCGAGTGGGTCAAGCCCCATGTCGAGGAGCTGGCCGATCAACTCGCCGCCGCCAAGGCCCGCGCTTGGACCATGGCCGGCGGCTATGGCGGGGATACGGTCGAAGCCATGCAAGCCAGCGCCGCCAAACTCCGACAGTTCTACCTCGACGTCCTCGCCCCGCGGGGCCTGAAGGTGGAGTACCACAACCACGCGACCGATATCCAGCCCCGCTTCGACGGCAAGACCCAGGTCGATATCTTGCTGGAAAGCGTCCCCGAATTGGGCTTCCAGCCGGACACCGGCAACGCCTTCGTGGGGGGGCAGACCGACACCCTCGCTTTCCTGCGCCACTATGGCGACCGGATCACCTGCCTGCACGTCAAGGACATTCGCGAGGAGCATCAGGAGCTTGAGTCCGGCCACGGACGCTGCGCTGTGGGCGAGGGGGTGCTGGATATCGCCGGGGCCGTCGCCTACGCCCGGTCCCTAGGCGTGGAGGACTTCATCGTCGAGCAGGAAGGCGGCCAAACCGACGCCGAGATCGAGGGAGTCCTGGAACGTTCCTACGCATCCCTGAGTGCCTTGCTGTAGAGCAATTCGTGGCCTCGGCTCCCATCTGCTGCAATCGCGGGTACAGTACGCGCTTTTGTGATCCACAGGACGCCTGACGCCATGCCCGACGACAGTACCCAGCCCCTGGCCACGCCTGCCACCGGCGTGGCCAGTGCCCGTATCCCCTTCGATCCGGCGCGCTGGCCGTTCTTCTACGGCTGGTTCATCGTCGTGCTGGGCACCATCGGTATCCTGATGAGCATCCCCGGCCAGACCATGGGGGTCTCGGCCTTCACCGACAGTCTGATCGATGCTCTTGGCCTGACCCGGGTGCAGCTCAGCACGGCCTACATGTTCGGCACGATTGCCAGTTCCTTTGTGCTGACCCCGGTCGGTAGGCTTAGCGATCGCGTGGGCTCGCGTGTGATGGCGTTCTGGGGGGCCGTCGTCCTGGGGCTCGTCCTCGTCTGGCTGAGCCAATGCGACCGCATTGCCATCTTCCTTCGTGGAACCGAAGGCGGCAAGCCCGTCGGCTGGGTCGCCTTTGCCGTGATCCTGGTCGGCTTCTTCTTCGTCCGCCTCAGCGGGCAGGGCGTGCTGACGCTTATCAACCGCAATATGATGATGAAGTGGTTCAGCCGGTACCGCGGGTTAGTCAATGCCATGAGCGGCCTCTTCGTCTCCTTTGGGTTCTCCTTCGCCCCACGGATCCTCAAGGGCGGCATGGCGGACTACGGCTGGCGGGGAACTTGGCTACTCATCGCGGCCGTCATCGGCATCGGTTTCTCTCTGGTCGTGCTCGTCTTCTTCCGGGACAACCCCGAGGATTGCGGGCTGCACCCAGATGGCATTGACCACGCCACCAATCCCCGCACCAAGCCCGATCGCCATCCGGTCCACCGCCAATTCACTCTCCCCCAAGCGCGACGCACCATCGCCTTCTGGTCCTTCGCGCTGACTGTCTCGCTCTACGGGCTGTATGTCACGGGCCTCATGTTCCACCTGGAGTCGATCTTCGGCGAGGGAGGGATCGATAGTAAGGCCGCCTTCAGGATCTTCGTTCCCGCCTCCGTCATCTCAGTCACCATGAACTTCGTGGCGAGTTGGCTCAGCGACCGCATCCGGCTCAAGTACCTGCTTGCGGTCATGCAGATCGGCAGCATCGTCTCCATGGCTGGTTGCGCCTTTCTTGCACCGGGCGCGACCAAGTGGATGATCATCGCCGGCAACGGCTTCGCCGGCGGCATGTGGGGGGGGATGATGTCCGTCACCTGGCCCCGCTTCTTCGGGCGCGAGCATCTGGGGGCGGTGACCGGCTTCTGCATGTCCATGACCGTCTTCGCCAGTGCCATCGGCCCGTGGCTCTTCAGCCAGTCCCTGGCCCGTGGCGGTTCCTACCGCTGGGCCTGCTTCGTCTGTCTCGCCGCCATGGCTTTGGTCGGCCTGACCACCTACCGCGCCGACAATCCCCAGACCCGGCTGGCTCCCGATACCACCTGTCCGTAAGGACTGGAAAGCCGAGCGGGATTGGCTACTTTGTTGGATTTCCTTACAGC
>JABGQJ010001051.1 GCA_018648945.1 Victivallales bacterium | reverse complement strand
CGGTCGCCATGGATCAGGGGGGTGGAAACCAGGGCGTGCTCCTTGGTGGTCCAGCGCCGGACGGGAGTCTTGCCGGCGAAGGACACGAGTTCGGACGACTTGTAGTTGTAGGCCGAAGTGAGGAGCAGGCTGTCACCATAGGGGGCAGGGGAGGGGATGTTACAGCCGTATTCGGTGGTTCGCCCATAGGTGGCAAGAGTCTCCCCCTCGTGGCCCGGAACCGTCCGTACCAGAACCACTTCGCGAAGGGCGAGGAAGGCCAGGCAGGGCTCGCCGCCAACAGCGAAGGGGAGCAGGGAACCACTGTGCCCGGCGGGACCGCGGTAGGCGGAGGACCAGAGCCGCTTGCCGGTGGCCTTGTCGAACGCGACGAGGGTGCCTTCGCTGCTGCCGACTTCTACGATGAGGGCGTTGCCGTGGAGCAGGGGGGCCGCAGTGAAGCCAAAGTCCCGCAAGCCGCCGCCGACCAGCGGACGCTGAGCGATGGGGAGGGTGTCGTGGAGGTCCAGCCGCCAGATTGTCCGCCCGCTCTCGCCAATGTCCCAGCAACGGAGTTCGCCATCGATGCCGAGGGTGTAGAGGTAACCTGTCTGTGGATCGTAGGCAGGGCTCGCGGCGGGCCCACCATAGGCACCGGTATCGCCCGTGCGCAGGCGGGACTGGTACCGGGCGGGGTAGGACTGCTGCCAAAGCAGCCGCCCCGAGGCACTGTCCAGACAGGAGAGGCGATCCGATCCCTTGCCCCCCTTCGGCCCGTGGTAGCCAAGCACGTAGGCCTTGCCTTTGATGAGCAACGGAGATGTGCAGCCTGTACCGACGCTGGCTTGCCACAGGCGCTTCGGCGGCCAGCCTGCCGGGTGGTTGACGGCTTCTGTTGTGGTGCCGTTCCCGTTCGGCCCGCGCCACTGTGTCCAGTCGGCGGCCCCGGCGTACCCCAGCCCGAGCAGGAGGAGTACAGTGCTGTTGAGCAGGCGTGGTCTAGTCATGGGGCAGGTTTCCTTGCCGGCAATAGGGATGAAGTCCTCTGTTCACAGGTACGCCAGCAACGCCTCAATGTGTCGCGCAGGAAAGGACTTCCTGTTTCCCTCGCGATACTCCGGCACGTTCACAGCTCGACGGCATACTTGGGGGCTACTCGCCCCGCAGGGCCGGGATGAGTGGGGTACGCAAGGCGCGGTGGGCCGCGATCCAGATCCAGAGGAGGCCATTGGCGAGAACGGCGCCGAGCACGAGAGACAACTCTCCCAAGGCAGGATTGCTGCCGGGCGTGGTGATGGCGGGGAGCACGGCCACGAGTCCCGCGACCGCGCCGACAAGCAAGCCGCGCAGGAAGAGCCACGCGTGTTCCGCGAACAGCATCAGGACGAGGCCACGCTGGCCGAAGCCGACGGCGCGGAACAGGGCCAGTTCGGCCCGTCGATCCACCACGTTGCGCACCAGGACGAGGCCAAGCCCCCCGCTGCCCAGCAGCAAGGCGAGTCCGCCCAACGCCAGGAAGATGGCGAGATAGGTGTTCTCCACCATGGCGAACTGGGCCAGCCGATCGGCGCAGGGCACGAGTTCCAGGCCCGTGTCACGCAGGGCGGCACGCAGTTGATCGCCTGCCTCTGCGCGTTTCTCCGTAGGCGCGTCCACCAGGAGCACGCGGCTGCCGGAGACCGACGGGAAGAGATCCTGAAGTGCATGCTGGCCAATGACCAGACTCCCCTGCAAGACGGAATTGGCAAGACCCGCGACTAGCCGCAAGCGGACCACCCGGCCATCCTCCGCAATGATCGTGAAGGTCTCCCCCACCTTGCGGTTGAGCGCCCAGAGGATGACGGTCTGGTCCGTGATGGCGGGGACGGTGTTGTCGGGCCAGGTGTGTTGGAGGGCCAGCCAGGGGTGGGCGGCATCGATCTCGGGGCTGATCTTGGCGAATTGGAAGGCCTTGCGTCGATCCAATTCCTTGGGGTCGATGCCAAGGAGGCGGGGCCGCTGCGGCCGGTTGAGGTTCAGGCAGCTGGTCTCGTCCCCGGGCGAGAGGCTGCACTGGACGAAGCGCAGCGGGGCCAGATCGCCCTCGTCCAGTCCGAACCACTCTCTGCCGGCAGGGCTGTTCAGATTCTCGAAGACGGGCACGGTAGTCTCGCCAAAGAACGCGAAGCCGCCGGTACCCGAGTTGCGCTCCTCGGCGTGGAGCTGACTGCCGTGCCGGTTGGCGCCCACGGCTACGGTGAGGAACACGGCACTCGCCAGAATGGCTTCCACGGCGAGAGAACGGGCTGGATTGCGGCTGGCTCCTCGCTGAGTCAGAGCCGCGCGCCCGAACCGGCGGCTCGCGGGGGTGCGTCGGCGGCTGGCCCCCACAGTCAGGAGGCCAGCGAGAAGCAGCGAACCCGCCCCGAAGAAGGTCGCGGCAGCCGATTTGCCGCGCCCGGCGGGAGTGAGG
>JABGQJ010001050.1 GCA_018648945.1 Victivallales bacterium | reverse complement strand
CTGTAGACGCTCCCCAGGCAGTTGATCCCGCCGCCCGTGCTCATCAGGTCCGCGCCGGTCAGCACGTTGTCCTCGTAAATCAGGCCATCGGCCCCAGTGATGCAGTACCAACCCCAGCGACCGTTGTAGAAGCGATTGTTGGCCACCCGGCCGCCCTTCACACCATAGAGATAGAACGCCCGTCCCGAGCCATAGAGATCGCAGTCGGTCACCTCCACGTCTTCGCCGCCGAGCCGGATGCTGTCGCCGCCGCCGCTGGAGAGCCGCAGGGACGCACGGAAGCGCTCGTCCACCTGCTCCGGCTTCAGATGCCCCCGGTAGATCACCGCCCGCATGGTGACCCGACGGACGAACGTGTGCCCCGCCTCGGGGGTGCGCTGGTCGGCGACAATACCGTGCTTGTAGTTGCTGGCATACAACGTCAGATCCTCGACCCCAAAGTGGTCCGTGCCCTCGATCAGATTGACGGGGGTCTCGGTGTCCGTCCAGCACAGGCAACTAAGCTTCCGATCCTCGCCGCGCAAGATCGTGTTGCGAGGGACCATGAGAGTACCCTCCACCGCGTAGCGCCCGCGTGGGAAGTAGACCACACCGCCACCGTTCTTCTCCGCCGCCTGCAAGGCACTCGCGACGGCAATCGCATCAGCCAGGCCACCATTGCCAAGGGCACCGAAGTCACGGACATTGAAGACCTTCGCCGGCCACGGTTCCTCCGTAGCCACCTCAATCTCACCCAGCTTCCGCCAACCGTGCTTGCCCCCCAAGCCACTGTGCAAGTAGGCGGTCCATCTGCCTTCTCCCAGCCCCTCCGGAATCCGCACCTCCATGTCCCAGAGCGTGCTTCTGGTGGGCTTTGGGCGGACGTCGTTGCCCTTCGAACGCAGAACGATGGTCCCTTTGGCATCCGGATGGCCCACGCAGCGGCCAAACACCCGCAGCCAACCGCCCGGCGAGACTTTTCCCAAGCCCCGGTCGCCCTGATGCCAATAGATCGTGGGCAGGTTGAGCGCAAAGGGCTCGGATACGCCCGAGTCGCTCTCGATGCGGCAGACATACGCCCCCCGCTTCAGCTTCTTGGGGAGCACGAATTTGGCCGATTCCGGGGTGGGTTGCTCCGGCTCCAGCAGCAGCTTTGACTTGCCATTCCAGACGGGCTGTGCAGCGGGCTCCCCGGAGACTCCCGTCCGCAGCACCTCCAGCCGCAGCCGGGGGTTGCTCCCAAGGTCCGCCCCCGCCACCATCACGGTATCGTCCGGTCCCACTGGGTCGCTCGCCCAAAACACGACTGGCGAGGAGAAGAGAGGCAGACAGGCAAACAGGGCGGCACACAGTGGACAACGCATGGGGGGGCTTCCTCGACACAGGGAGAGGGTGGGCTCTGCCGAGGACCATACTCGGCAGAAGCCCCTCCCGCCATGCCATGCTCTACAGAGAACCCAGGAACGGCAGCGCGATGCGTTAGCATGCAGGACGTGTCAGCCGCCTTCACCGCCCAAACGCGGCGAGTTCGGCGAGAACGACCACCAGGCCTACCGCTGCATAGGCGCTGGCATAGGACCAAGAGGGCACGTCGGCAACGCCATCGGCACCATGCTCCGCGAGGAATGTGCCGAGCAAGGTCGCCAAGATGCTCGCGCAGATGATGAGCACAGCGCCGATTCCTGCAAAGCAGGCAATCGGCGGCAGATCCCGACGCTTGAAGACAACCACGTAGACCACAGTCAGCAGCAGGTAACTGCCGATGCCGCCTAGGAGCAATCCGCACCGTTGTGCGAAGGACGCGGAATGCGGAATGCCGAAGCGCGGCTGCATCAGGAGGAACCACGCCGCGGCGGCGAACATGAGGAGCACTCCCACCACGACCAGCAGCAACCGAGGGACACCTAGTCGCATGAGATACTCCCCATCGCCGACCCTCGCCAGAGCACCGCCAAGGAGATAGGAGCCATTCGCGGCCAGGCCGATGATGCCCAAGAGAAGGAGGACTCGCGGCGGTTTCCGCCCAAACAGGGCCATACAGACGCATGGTGCCAGCGCGAACAGCACTCCCGCCACGACGCCGGACCAGCCAGCAACCATGGGTTGGGGGTTGGCGGAGTAACCAGTCCAACACCAGGAGAACGGGTTCAGGCTGATGTGGGAGACCTTGCCACCTGAGAGCGTGACCCCGACCGCATGCCCGATCTCGTGCAACGCCATGGTCGCATTGTAGGCGATGGCGTATTGCCCAAGAAACGCAATCATGGCTCGAACCGTACCCATGCCAACTCCCTACCCAAGCGTGGGTATCCATAGACCAAACACGGCCCTCAGCGACCGGCGCGCGCAAGTGAAAGGTCAATGCTACCAGCACGGAAGTCAAGTGTCCGTCCACTCGCCGGTCCGCAAACCTGGGTGCTGGCTGGGAAATGCGCTTCATGGCCGTTCGCGGG